>JBPCLH010000084.1:0-1097 GCA_051003475.1 Bryobacteraceae bacterium | reverse complement strand
CTGAAGTCCTTGGCTCAGCACTTCGTTGATTGCATCCGGACAGGTGCAAAACCCCTCACCAGCGGCGTCGAAGGGCTGGAACTAGTTCGAGTCCTTGAAGCAGCCAGTGCCTCGCTCCGGGCGAATGGAGCGCCGATCCCGTTTTCTCGCGTCCAAACTTCGACTCGTTCAGCTCTGGCTCATGACTCCGCCGATACCCACTCCGCTTTAGACCCAAACTCATCGGTGCTTCCGGCCGCCGTCTGATGACGCGCGCCCGGGCAGATGAAGGCCGAATTGCTCCCGACGTAAAACTCGGGCGCGGTGTAAAAATCTTCGGCTATGTCAATCTTTACGGCTGTTCCATCGGCGAAGACACTAGAATAGGCTGCTTTGTTGAAATCCAAAAAGGGGCGAAGGTTGGGCCGAGATGTAAAATTTCAAGTCACACCTTCATCTGCGAAGGTGTCGAGATAGAAGAGGGCGTGTTCGTAGGACACGGCGTTATCTTTATTAACGACCGTTATCCAAGGGCGACGACATCTTCCGGTCAGCTCCAAACGGACGCCGACTGGACTTGTCAGCGCACCATAATCCGAAGAGGAGCAGCCATCGGGTCGGGAGTTACCCTCCTCGGCGGGATAACGGTGGGCGAAAATGCAACCGTCGGGGCTGGGAGCGTGGTGACCAAAGATGTCCCAGCGAACTCAGTGGTCGCGGGAAATCCCGCCCGGCGGCTGAAGACTTTAAAGGCGTCAAAATGAAAGTCCCATTCCTCGATCTGCAAGCCCATCACGCTCCTTTCCGAGCCGAATTCGACCGCGCTATCGCGGATGTGATCGATAGTGCCGCGTTTGCCGGAGGCCCTGCCGTCGAGGCTTTTGAAGAAGAATTCGCCCGCTTTTGTGGATGCAAGCACGCCATCGGCTTAGGCAGTGGAACCGAGGCGCTTTGGCTATCTTTGCTCGCAGCAGGAGTGGGTCCAGGCGATGAAGTCATCACCGTTCCCAGTACTTTCATGGCAACCGCGGAGGCCATCACTTACTGCGGAGCGCGCCCAGTCTTCGTCGACATCGAGGAGCTTAGCTACACCATGGACCCCGCTAAGCTAGCGAGAG
>JBPCLH010000083.1:0-15552 GCA_051003475.1 Bryobacteraceae bacterium | reverse complement strand
ATCCACGCGATTCTAATGCGACCGAAATAGTAAATGGCGCGTTTTCGGCAGTTCATTCATAACGTGGGGGCGTCGTATGCCGCTCTTGGCGCAACAGTCGCGTATTCGCTAGTTTCTGTCCCGCTAGCACTTGGATATCTCTCAAAGGAACAGTTCGGGCTTTGGGCCCTACTTGCTCAGGTTGCCGGCTACTTGACCCTGATAGACATCGGGATGACCGGAGCGGCCACGCGCCTTCTGATAGACTGCAAAGAAGATCATAACCCCGCCACCTATGCTGCGATGGTCAAGACTTCTTTCCTCGTTGCTGTCGTTCAAGGGCTCCTAATTGTCCTGATCGGTTTCCTTTGCGCTCCCTACTGCCCCGCCCTTTTGGGCATTCGGTCCGATTTCGGTCCAATCTTCATTCACCTTCTCCTTTGGCAAGCAACGATCACCGCCGTCAGCTTCATCACCCGGCCGCTCGGGCAGATGCTCGGTGCTCATCAGCGCCTCGACATCATCTTCTACAGTCAGTTCGTTCAGATGAGTCTGGGACTGGGACTCTTTTGGTTATTTCTGCATCGAGGGTACGGCTTGAACAGCTTCGTTTATTGTACCGCTATCGGAGCAGGAGTCGACAACCTGTGCCTATTGAGCGGTTGCCTTCGATTCGGTCTATTCCCGCGTTCAGGGACTGGCGGACACGCATCTTGGACCGTTTTCAAAAAAGTCTTCGCCTTCGGAAAGGATCTATTCCTGGTCACGGTGGGGACACAGTTGATAATGGCTAGCCAACTCATCGTGCTCACAAGATGCCTGGGGCTCGGCGCAGCCGCGGCGTGGGCGGTTGGCACTCGTGTTTTGAATCTTCTCCTGCAATTAATCTGGAGGATTTCCGACACGGCAGGTGTCACGCTTGCTGAGATGATCGCGCGCGGAGAGCGCGATCGCCTGCGCCGCCGCTACGCCGACATTGTGACCTTTTCTGCTTCGCTGGGAGCGACCGCAGCCTTGGTTTTCGCCACGTCTAATACCCTCTTTGTAGAGATCTGGACATCAAACAAAATTGCCTGGTCGGCGCTGAATGATGTCCTTTTGGGCCTTTGGCTAATATTGCTTGTTCTCATCCATCTCCACTGCGGATTCGTTCTTTTGACTAAGAAGGTCGCGATGATGCGGTTCGTCTATTTTGCAGAAGGCTGTGCTTTCGCTATCATTTCGCTCTTGGTTCTCCGATTCGGAAAGCTACCAGCGATGATCGTCACCTCTATTGGTTGCGCCGTTTGTTTCAGCGGCGCTTATGGAATGTGGCGAGTGGCGGATTACTTCGGTCTTCCGCTGAAGGCGGTAGCGGTCGATTGGTTACAGCCCATGTTTCGTGTCCTGCTTTTTGGATTGCCGGTAGCAGCTTTGGCTTATTTTGGTTTTTCTTACCTCCCGCCATTGCCGCGGTTTGTGTTGACGGTTGCGCTCGTTGGAGTTTGGAGCAGCCTTCTCATCGGTCGCTTGGGACTTCCGAGCCATTTGCAACGGGAGGTGCTGGCCCGTACTCCGCGGTTCGCTTATCCGTTTCTACAACGCCTGTTCGCCATTGGCTAAGTATGAAGCGGCCCCGGCAACCACAGCATCCGCTGGCGGAGTATCCACTTCCGATTCCCGCCAAGAGCCCACGCTGTTCCGTCCCGAGCAACGAGAGAGGATATCTGGTCGCGCTTTTCCTGGAGGCTTCTCTCGCGCAGTGCCAGCGCTACGTGAGAGGAAAACTGCTCGATGTCGGTTGCGGCAGACGTCCCTACCAGGCGACTTACTTCTCAAGGGCCGATTCTTATCTGGGCGCCGATTACCTCACGGATCGGTCACAGCCTGACGTCGTAGCCTCCGCGATGGACCTGCCCTTCGAGAATAACTCATTCGACACGGTCGCTTGCACCGAGGTTCTGGAACATGTCCCCGAGCCGCTACGTGCCCTGAAGGAGATGCAGCGGGTTCTCACGCATGATGGACACCTCATTCTCACCGTCCCGATGCACTGGCCGCGACACGAGATCCCCTACGACTTCTGGCGATTTCCGTACGACGGGCTTCTTCATCTCTTGGAGGAAAGCCAGTTCGAACTCGTCAAACTCTTTAACCGGGGCCGGTCATACGCGTTCCTGGGACAGGTGGTTCAACATATCCAGCCAATCCCGTATTCCTGGGTTTCGTATCTGGTTAATCGTTTTTTTCTTTGGTGCGACCTGCATCTGCGTCATGATGCCGTGACGCTTGGTTGGACAGTCGTCGCGCGGCCCAAGCGCGCCAACGACGCCGAATCCATCTTATCGGCGGAGAAAACCTAAGCAAGTTTGGATGAGATAGTGGCGCAGTCACTTTGAGACGGTTAGGCCACCGCGTTACGGTTGTCTTCGGTTGAGCGTCCAAGACCTCAATCCATCGATCGGTCATAGCTTCGACGGAATTTGTATTCCGCACCTTCTCGACCGCGTGCGCTGACATTTTAGAAAGTTCAAGACGGTGTTGCGAGAGCCAAATTATTGCTTCCGCATAACCCGCTGTCTTCTGAGTCGGGACGAGCATTGCGCATTGCGCATCTGTCACCTCTGAAACCCCACTCGCAAGATCTGAGACAACCGGAACCAGGCCGTGCGCCATCGCCTCAAGCAGGCTGATGGGTAGCCCTTCGGCATCCGACATCAGTAGAAAGACGTCATTCTGCTCCAGAATCCTTGGCACTTCTTTGTATTGAAGTGCACCGACGAACCGCACACGGACATTAGCGTCTCCCTTCATATTCTCTTCCAACCAAGCCCGTTCGGGACCGTCACCGGCTATCGTCCATTCCATCGGGATAGCTGCCTTACGCAACTGCTCCAAGACGTCCGGAAATAGCCGCACCCTCTTTTGCGGATTTGAAAGACGTCCCAGATACAAAACGCGAAGTGGTTCGGTGGTCGTAAGTGCGCACGAGGATCCGCAACCGGAGTTCGGCATTGCCACGCCGTATGGTAGACAATGAGTGGAAATGGTTCCGAAGCGAGGATGAGAGCACAGGTTTCTCTCGATCTGACGCGAGACTGCGATCATCCCGTCGAGGAACGGAACATAGGGGACAAACGGCGGATAATTTTCCGGAAAATCAGATTGAATCATCCCCAGCCTTAAAATCCCTGCGGGTAGATAGCGGAGCATCTCGTAACTGGACGGCCCGAGGCAGGCAACGACAGCAGTCGGCTCGAAGCGGCGGACTGCCTGGAGGGCGGACGCGAGGCGATCCTCGAAAACCTTCACCCGCTCATCTTCACAATGTAACGGAATCCCGCGAGCGTGGAAATCCTCTGCGTGAGGATTGCTGTGCTCCAAACTCACAACCAAGACGGGAACATTCCGTCGCACCAATTCTCCAGCAAGATTAAGAAGAAACGTAGTGGAGCCGCCTAACGGGATCCCGCCAGAAACGAGCACAAGCCGTTGGCGCGCCTCACTCATTCGAGTCGAAGCTGGCGACAATCAGCGGGCAAAGCGGTATCACAAACATGGCGTTCCTGGTGCAGTGCACCGGCGGCGGCTCTGAGCGACACGCATTGCCGGATGGAAGATTCGCGCAGCGGTGACAGGATTGGCATGGAAAGACCTTCCGAACGTCGCAATTACTACAACAGCAGATTCGCCTTGGCACAACTTGCAGCTCCCTCGGCGCCACCGATGTTCAACGCGAGCGAAATGCATTATCCAGTTCAATGAGGAGGAATCAACCGCTACGAGTTCTCTGTCTGAGCAACATCTTTGACGATCAATATCGGCAAAGCCGGGGAGAACAAGTGGACCTGCCTCTTAGTTCGGCGAAGCGGCGCGACCTCTTTCGCTCGCTAGAGCTGGCGACAGGCAGAGAGGTCGTCCTGCTTTCATCTCCGCCGAAAGGTAAGGCACGCGCAGGCGCTGGATGGATTCCAAGTTTAGAGACACGCTTCGCCACGCACCGCCAGTTCGTGTGCGCAAATTGGGACATGCCCAAGCTTCGGATTCCCTGCAGTTGGTTTTTTTACGCTCTCCAGCTAGTCCGGCACGCACGATCAGGTGACATAGTTTTGTTCGATAATTACGAGTTCATATATGTTTTGGCAGCGCGCGTAACTCGGCTGGTGCGTCGCCTCCGTTTTGTCCTGGACTTCGAGGACGGGAAGCACCTCATTGATCGCTCGGTCTGGAAACTGCTGAGCCTAACGGCGGAGAAGCTTGGTCGCCCCTTAATTGACGCCGCGTTCGTCGCGCACCCAGCATTGGAGGAACGGCTCCCCCGGACCATCCCTCGGCTGCTGGTGCCTGGCTTTGTCAGTGAGCAGGTGAGCGGTCCTCGCTTCGCGGATGGAACCCTTCGGTTCCTCTATTGCGGCTCTCTGGATGTTCCACGAGGTATCGACATTTTGCTCGCCGCTCTTTCACATCTTCCGGAGGCCGGCTGGAGGCTTGAGATTAGTGGAGATGGAGAATTAGCTGGTGTGGTGAAAGACTTTGCCGATCAGCCCGCTTGGAAAAACAGAGTAACGTTCCACGGGACGCTCTCGAACAGCGCTTTCAACGACCTCATTGGGCGCTGCCATGTAGGTGTTAACTGCCAGCGAGCGGCAGATGCTATTTCCGAAGTGACTTTTCCGTCCAAGCTTTTCACCTATTTATCGGCAGGCCTGTTGGTGATTAGCAGCCGAGCCAGCGGTGTATCGCAAATCCTTGGAGCCGCTGCCTCCTATTACGATGGCGACTCTCCTGCTGCCTTAGGAAGGGCTCTTCGTGAAATGCTATCCGACTTCGACAGCACTAGAAGGAAAGGGATGACGAGCTTCGTGCAGGTGCAGGAACGATTTTCGGTTGTTTCCACCTCCGAGCGCATTCGCACTGCGTTCGTTGCGGCCGGTATACTTTGATGCAGAAAACCGACGTTCGGGCACTCATTATCAGTTGCGGCGGATGGTGGCTCCCGCACACCGCGAAGGCTTTCGAAGCGCGAGGCGCGCTCGCGGGGCTTTGGATCACCGATCGCCAGCGCGTCGACCTAGCCCCGGAACATTACAAAAGATGCTGGCCATTTCACGCGGCGATGATGCCCTTTTACCTTTGGACCCCACAGATTTGGGTGGAGCGAGCCTTTTACGCGCTCTTCCCGATCTGGAAAGCTTGGCTCGCCCTTCAGAAGTTTCCACGCTGCAACGTCGTCCACGCTATGATTGGGTTCGCGACCGAGCCATTCGATCGAGCTGAACGAACGGGGGCGCTAAAGGTCCTTGATTGTCCAAACAGTCACCCCCTCACCTACTACGGCTTCTGGCAGCGGGAATGCGATCTGTGGTGTCCAGGCGAGCGGGTCCCGATCCCATCATGGATGTTCGCACGCATGAATCGTGAACTTGAACGTGCAGACGTCATCATCGTGCAATCAAAATTCTGTAGAGAGAGCATGCTCTGGAACAAGATTCCCGCCACGAAGATCATCGTGCAGCCAATGGGGGTCGACACGGCGATTTTTAAGCAGCGCCCAGCGGTGCCAGACAAAATTCGCTTTGTCTGCGTCGGAACTATCTGTCTGCGCAAGGGCCACCAGTATCTCTTTCGAGCTTGGGAGATAGTAAAGCGATCACTTCCGACGGCCGAACTGATCTGTGTGGGCGCCTATAAAACTGACTTCCGGAAAGAAAGACCGAGATGGAAGGGCCGCTTCACCCATCATCAACGTCTGAGTCACGCCGAAATCGCATCCTTGCTTGGGAAAGCGACAGCTTTCGTCTTCCCGTCGCAGGAAGAAGGCATCGCGCGCGCCCAGATGGAAGCGCTTGCCTGTGGCGTCCCGGTGATCGGCACTCACGAAGGAGGAGCGACCACGGTCGTAGATGATGGCGTCGAGGGCTTCATTGTTAACGGCCGCAACCCGCAGGAAATCGCGGCCGCGATGCTGCTAATTGCCGAGAACTCCTCACTCAACGAGAAAATGGGCAAAGCCGCATATGAAAAAGGCGGGGTAAGTAATACCTGGCAGGACTACGGAGATCGCCTTCTACGAGAATACACGGCTCGAATCCAAGACTCCGGTGACTCGGGAATGTGAAAGAACAAGGGGAGCTACTTCCAAGTCCCGTTCGCAAGATTTAGCAACCAGACCGCCGTTTGAACAGCACATCTGCAAACGTTATTTCGTGGTATGAATTTCTCGCTGCATGGTGGATGCCACAGAGCGCGTATTCGTGGCCAGTCAAGAATTCCAAGACTTCGTAGAACCAACCCTGTCCCGTATACTGTGGGTCAAAAATTGCCTCGCACTGGATGACGCCGACTTGCCCACCAAGAAGCATATCATTGGCGCCTTTCAGCACCCTTAAGTCAAATCCTTGGCAATCAATCTTTAGAAGATCTATTCTCTCCAAGCTATGCTCCCCGCAAAATTCATCAATAGTGATCACGGGAACGGATATCTTCTCTCGGCTGAGCATTAACGCACCTACTTCACTGTTCTTAGCCTGAGGCGCGGTGGGAAGAAGAGAGTTCGTCATTGACTCCGCATTTCGAAAGAAGGGGAACGATCCGGAAACGTCGCCGAGAGCGGCCTGAAAAAGCTGCGGGGCCGAAAACTCGGCGACAACCTTTTCCAGCTCCCGAAAAGACTCCGGGTCCGGTTCGAAACAAAAAATGCTCGCGGTCGGAAACTCCCGTTGAACCATCTTCAAGGTTTCGCCGGTGTGAGCGCCGACGTCGAAAACGATAGGGTTCGCGGTAGGTTCCAGCAAGGTCTTAATATCTTTCCACACGTCCCATCCGAAGCGTCGCTTTGATACGAAAGCATGCCCTGTTAGCCCGAGAAGTTCTTGTAGGAGTGGCTTCAGCATTTCTTGACGGCCTAAACCGGGGCTTACACAACTGGCCCGGCGCTGGCTGTCAAGGAAATAGGTCAGGAATGGCAATAGTTTACTGGTTGCGTCCGCAGGCTAAAGGCGTAGTGGGAAGGGTAATCGCCTCAATCGGCTTTTGGGTGAAAATCGTTCAAATCACAACAGATAACCGGGAACATCATCGGGAATACGCAAAAACTATTCCTTACTTCGGCACCGCGCCTGAAGCCCTCCTGCAAGGCTTTGCCAAGCTGCGCGATGTCGAGGTGCATGTCATCTCCTGTACTCAGCGGCGGATGAGCAGCCCCGAGAAGTTGGCCGACAATATTTGGTTTCACTCGCTGCACGTCCCAAAGATTGGCTGGCTCCGAACCGGATACCAAGGCTGTGTTCGGACGGTCCGATCGAAGCTGCGGCAACTCCAGCCCGATGTCGTTCATGGGCAAGGGACGGAACGGGAATGCGCCCTTGCCGCCGCGTTTTCGGGCTTTATCAACGTAGTCACGATTCATGGCAGTATGGGCGAAGTAGCGGCTGCGACGCAGGCGCGCATCGGCAGCTTTGTCTGGTGCGCCGCCAAGGCAGAGGCCTTCGCCTTGCGCCGGACTGGCGGTGTGCTTTGCAATTCGGCCTACACGGAGCAAGTGGTGCAAAGGCGCAACCGCCGCACATGGCGTGTTCCTAATGCCCTTCGCCGCGAGTTTTTTGAAAGACCACTACCGCAAGCGACTCATACTGCCAAACCTATCATCTTGAACATCGGGGTGGTGGGGAGACGGAAGCGGCAGCTCGAACTTTTAGGGCTGGCCAGGACACTGGCGGAAAAAGGTCTGTCGTTTGAGCTGCGCTTCGTCGGCCACGCGGATCCCGCAGGGGCTTATGCGGCGAAGTTTTTGCGAGAAGTAGCAATCGGAGCAGACTCAGGGTTTGCCAGCTATGAAGGCCCGCGACCTCTTACGGAGCTGATTGATCTACTGGACGGCGCTTCCGGCCTGGTGCATGCACCTTCTGAAGAAGCCTTCGGCTTGGTCGTGGCAGAAGCGCTCGCACGCAATCTCAAGTGCTTTGGAGCACGAACCGGCGGGATACCGGAGATTGCCGAAGGAGTAGAGGGTGCGGAGCTAAGCTCGCCGGGGGACGATCGACAGCTAGGCGAGGCGATCGCACGCTGGCTGGACGAAGATTCCCCTCGCCCGACCACCGCCGCCACAGAGATGCGCGCGCGCTACCACCCCGAGGTGATCGCGCGGCGGCATTTGGAGATTTACAGCGAGATACTCGCGAACCGGTTGTAGCCTAGCCGCCCAAGGTCACGCTGACTGGTTTGCTCCATTTCCCAACCGGGGCGCTCTTTATCTCGCTCGTAATGCTGGCGATGCCACCACTCGCCGGCCGCGCCGCGCGTTTCGACGCCTAATTTCTTGAAGGTGTACGAGACATGCTTTTCGACCGTGCGCTCGCTGGTGCCCAGGATGCACCCGACCCCGCCGTTGCGTTTTCCTTCCGCGACGTAGAACAGGACCCGCCATTCGCGTGGGCTAAGAAGCGGCTCGAAAGGTGACCTATTCTGGGAAGGCATCGGAGGAGGAGTTGCCAGTTTTCTACTCCGGCACGCAGCCGGATGCAAAATCGAATTTCGGCGGGTGCCTGGGTGCACGTGGCGAATGGCATTCGCGCGCGGGCGCCGTGCTCAAGAAGCTGCCGCGTGCACAGGGAACTCCCAAGCTTCTGGCATCCGGGGCACACCGAGCTAATCAAGGAGTTTTCGGTACAGCTGCTGTAGCTTCTCCGCAACGTTAGTCCAACTATGATGCTTGATGTTGGGCGAGCTCAACGTCGGCGAGTTGAGGTAGAAGCTGCGCAAGCTCTTTCCGTGAGAAGAGCTGGCTTTGCCGCCAAAATAATGAGCCTGGTCTCCGAAGCATTCAAGCGACCACTCTTGAAGCGGCAGAAGCAGCGGTAATCCGCAAGCGGCCGCTTCGTGAGCAGCCAAACTCCAGTTTTCAAAACGGCTAAACAAGACAAACCCGCGAGCTGACGATAACAAGTTCATCACTGCGGCGCGATCGTCACAGTGATTCTGGTGAAAAACGAATCGATCGTCGACCAGCGCTTTGAATCGTTCCCAATAGGGATCAATTGTGGAATATGGATCGCCGACAAAGAGAATCGGCACTTCAGCCAACCGCGCGAGTTCCGCCAGTTCGATCGATCGCTTGACGGGGCAAATTGTGCCCAGCGTAATCAGATGAGTCCCAGGCCGGCGCTCCTGCTTCGCTGAAAGACAAATTTCGTCCAGGCCCAGCGGCACGATCGAAATCTTAGATCGAGGTAATCCATAGACTGTTTGCAGAACCTTACGCTCCGCCTCAAGACCAACGATCAGATGGGAAGCTTCCCGATATGCTTGCCATTGCAGTTGTGCCTTGATGGAATTCCATCCGGGCAACGCGAGCAACCCGCGAACCATATGTCCCTGAAAGCGCAGACGACTATCCGGACGATTGCAGGTCGAAGAAAAAAAACTGGTCAGGACAACCGGAATTTTCTTCTGATAAGCCAGTGTCAGGTAGGAGTTCGGGATCGCCCCGAAGTAGTGAATGAGGTCTCCCCCCTGCCGCTCGTCCCACCAACGAACGAATTCTACTTCTACCCTGGCCCTTTCCAAAGCGCGCATTGTCTCTTCGATTTGGACCTGAACACCGCCACGGGCGAGGAGGAACGGGCTGGAATGATCAAAGAGAATTTTCATCGAAAAATGATAACATTGCTCCGCAATAGGCCGTGACAACCTGGATTGGCTGGGAAAGACTGAATCGAAAAAGCATTAGAAGGGGCTTGTCGGGACGACGTTTGCGTTTGAGGGTGCAGCGATGTTGGTCGGAGTTGTGAGTGCGAAGGTCAAGGCTGCGCTGGTGGCGGCGCTGGGTCTGATTGTGGCGATTTTCCTCGGCTCGCTCGTCGGCTCCGGCGATAGTTGGAAAATCATTTTCGGGGTTTTCGTTATTCTCGGCCTCGTCTTCTGGTTTGGGAGCGGGCGCTTTTTGTGGGTGCTGGCGATCGCTTCTTCCTTTCTTGGAGGCACCTTTCCAATTCTGGGAGGGGCGTTCAATACCTTTCAGCTTCTGATGATGATGGGCGTCGCCAAGTTCGTCTTGGAGGACGTGGTCATGAAGCGAAGCGCTCGGCCTGCGATCGCACGTGTCGACATCCTCCTGATTGCCGGGTTCATGGGTGTTCTCACCGTGAACGGATTGCACGATCGCTTTGGCATGCGGTTCCTTGGATCCAACGTCTGGGGCGGGCACAGTTATGTGAACGTCTATGTCGGCCTGGTGGCCTTTTTTGTCATCCAAAGCATTCCGACGAAGAGGTCGCTCTGGAATAAGCTCCCTTACCTCGTTCTGTGCGTGGTCAGTTTTGATCTCCTCGTGGCGGTCGCAACCACAATTTTTCCGTCCTCGATTTACTTTATCTTCCCGTTTTACTCGGCGGTTGCCACCGGAAGCATCCAGGAAGCAATTACCGGGACGGCCGAGGTCACCGGTCGAATCGGAGCCTTCGGTGATTTTGGCTTTTTCCTTATTCTTATCGTTCTCGCTTCGATCTCGCTGCGTCGAGTCTTCCATCCCTCTCAATTGTTCCGTCTGGCGGCAATCGGCGTCGGCTCGCTTGCGGTCCTTTTTTCTGGTTATCGGTCTACGGTTCTGAATATAATCCTTGGGACCGCTTTGGCAGGGGTCCGCGATCTGAAATTCGGGGTTCTCTTGCTTTTACCGATGTTGGCAGTTTGCCTGTTGGGCATCTCAATGGTCAATGAGATCGCCCCTCTGCCGAAGCAGATCCAGCGCGGTCTCGCCTTTCTGCCGGGCAACTGGGACACGGAGATGGCCCTGGATGCAGCGGCTTCGAATGATTTCCGGTGGCGCGTCTGGACGCTCTGGACCAAGAAGTTTTTCCCGCAACACCCGTGGATTGGAAGAGGATTCGGATTCAAAAGCGAATGGGTCAAGACCGACACCGGTCTTGGTGGTGCCGAGGATTACGTACAAATGGTTGAAACCGGTAACATCCACAATGGATTCCTCGCCACCCTCGACGCCGTTGGAATCCTGGGAGCGATCTTCTTCATCGGCTGGAATATTCGGCTGCTGAGCGTCGTTCTCAGAACTCCCTTCGACGAGACTGACGAAACGGGGTTTGTGCAGCGCTTCCTCGCTCTCTATCTCGGAGTGATGATTCTCTCTTATTGGATTGGTGCTTCTGATCTGGGCTCATTTTTACCAAAAGAATTTGCCCTCGCGGGCGTTCTTCTCCGGCTTCAGTCTTTCAAGCGTGCCCCCGCCGATATCAGCCAGCCCAAAGCGCCCATATTGAAGGCCGTTCGCGTGCCGGTCTAGAAGCCTACCCGGCGCCGCCGATCTCAGGCGCCAAAGCGCTCGATGATTTCAGTCGTAACGCCAAGCTTCCGCCAGCTTGATTGGCTCCGTCTGGCGATCGCTTCGGTTGCTGACCAGGAAGGAGTGGAATCTGAGCACATCGTCCAGGACGGAGGAACGGATGGGATCGCAGAGTCCCTGCGGATCCATTTTGGAGACTTAATCGCCGACAGGCGGCTCCAAGTCTTCGTGGAAAAGGACGCCGGGATGTACGACGCAGTGAATCGCGGCCTGCGCCGCGCGCGGGGCGAGATCTGCGCTTACCTCAACTGCGATGAGCAATATTTACCCGACGCGCTTCATACTGTGGAACAGTTTTTTGACCAGCATCCCACTACGGATGTTCTTTTTGGCGATGCGATACTGGTCGACGCCGGAGGAGTCCCGGTTTCGTATCGCCGTGCGATCCGGCCCACCCTGGCACACCTGCGCCTGGCCGACCTGAACACCCTAACCTGCGCGACCTTCTTTTCGCGCCGCCTGGTGCAGGCGGGTCATCTTTTTCCGACACACTTGAAGATCGCGGGCGATCAATTGTGGATTTTTGAGCTCTTGAAAGCAGGAGCGAAAATGGCCGTCCTGCCCAGGCCGTTAAGCATATTCACTTTCACCGGCAGCAATCTTTCCCAAAACGAACAGGCGGCGGCAGAAAAATTTGGATGGCTGCCGGGAGACGAACGCCCGCGACGCTGGGCGACACCTCTCGTGGTGGGATGGCATCGCTTGCGAAAGTTTCGGGCCGGTGCCTACCGACGACGCAACGTCGAGATGGACATTTACACCCGCCAGAACCCGCAACATAGAACCCGCGTCGCTGCCCAGCGGGTGGGCTTCCAGTGGCCCTCTTCTCCGAATGCGTGATCCTTCGTGAAACCAAGACTGCTGAACTGGCTGGTCTGCCCGCAGGACCGCGGAATCCTGCGGTTGAAGGAAGCTGTCGAAAAGAATGGAGAAATCGAATCCGGATCTTTGGTCTGTGATAGCTGCGGGAGGATTTATCCCGTCGTGAACGGTGTCCCGCGCTTCGTTCCATCCGAGAATTACGCTTCCAGTTTCGGTTTGCAGTGGAACTGCTACGCGCGGGTGCAACTCGATTCACAAAACGGAACGACTTATTCTCGCGATCGCTTTTACGCGATCAACGAGTGGCGACCCCCTACCCTGCAGGGGAAGCTCGTGTTGGACATCGGATGCGGTGCAGGCCGCTTCGCGGAGATCGCGCTGAGCGATGGCGCGGAGGTGATTGGCGTGGATTTGAGCTCAGCGGTTGACGCGGCGTATGCGAACTTGGGAAGTCATCCGCGTTTTCATTGTCTTCAGGCTTCAATCTACGAACTGCCACTGGCGGATGCGGCCTTCGATTTTGCTTATTGCATCGGAGTGATCCAACACACTCCCGATCCAAGGAAGTCAGTGGAAAGCATTCTCCCGAAAGTGAAACCGGGCGGGACGGTCGGGCTCTGGATTTACGAACTCAATTGGAAAGCCTTCGTCGGCACGCTCGGTTTCAAATACCTCCTGCGACCCATTACCCAGCGCATGGCGTTCGAACAAACCGCGCGCTTCTCCACCGTCCTGGAGCGTTGCTTTTGGCCGGTCACGCGCTGGGCCCGGCACCGGGGAAAATTCGGGATGCTCGTGATGCGCATGCTGCCCGTCGCTTCCTCCTATCTCAACTCTGTGCCGCTGCGCGACGAAGACTTTCGCGAATGGGTGAAGCTGGACACGATCGACATGTATTCGCCGAAGCACGACCATCCGCAGATTTACGCGACCGTGAAATCGTGGCTGGAGAAATCGGGTTTCACGGTCGAGCCGCGCCACCCGCACAAGGGAATTTCGATTACCGCCCGCCGTTTAGATTGACTCGGTGTGCTCGCCGAAAAATTCGTCGGCCCAGATTTCGAAGGCAACGATCGCATGCAGCTTGCGAGCGAAATTTCGCCGCCCGGAAAGATGCAGTCCTACGTAACGCTGGACCGCTGCGCTTCGCAGGAGGCCTCGCTTTTTGATTCGCACCGCCGAGGTGTATTTTTCCAGAACTGCGCGGAGGGGCGCACGATACCACTCATGGATCGGCAATCCAAAACCACTTTTCGGCCGCTCAAACAGTTGGCGAGGAACACGCCGAGCGAGCATTTCCTTTAGGACCGGTTTACCGGGTCGAACACGCGATGCGATTTGCAGGGAAGCATCGAAAAATTTTTGGTCCAGGAACGGGCAGCGAACTTCCAGACCATGAGCCATGCTCGCGCGGTCAACTTTCGGGAGAATGTCTCCGCTCAGATACGTCTCCACGTCAGTCAGCATGAAGCGTTCGATTTCGGGAAATCCCGGCCGACGCTGCCAGCTCCTCGCAAACGCATCCGCGGTCCTGTCTGCTGAAGGTCGCGGCGCCAGCAGCTCGTCCAGCTCCCGTTCTTTCCAAAGCGTGGAGAGCCACCTAGCCAAATGCTCATCGGTTGGTGTCGCAAGTGCTTCGAGTTGCTTGCTCGCGCGATCCCCCGCCCAGTGAGCGCCAGCTCCGCTCATTGCCTTCAAGGCAACGGCCGGCGCCAGCCGGCGCAGCCGCTTGGCGACGGCGAATTGCCGATATTTGTCGTAACCGCAGCAGACTTCATCGCCGCCGTCACCCGATAGCGCGACCGTCACCTGCTGGCGCGTTGCCCGCGAAATGGCGAAGGTGGGCAAGAATGAATCGTCACCGATCGGCTCCGTCGTTTGCGCAAGAATCTCCACGAACTCGTCGATCAGCGTTTCCGCGCGAATGGTGATTTCATGATGATCGGTCCCAAGATGAGCCGCGATGGCCGCGGCGCTTTTGGCCTCGCTCATCGCCGAATTCTCAAAGCCGACGTTGAAAGTTTGCAGGCGGCCAGCGGCCAGCTCCTGTGCGTGGGCCGCAACGAGGCTGGAATCGATCCCCCCACTCAGAAAACACCCGAGCGGCACGTCTGAAATTAAGCGGCAAGCGACCGCATCGCGGAGCGATTCCTCCAGAATCTCGGCGCCGCGGGCGACGTCGATTGCCTTGTCACGCTGCGGCGGAATGACGGGCAGCGTCCAAAAGGGTTTGATCTGCAAGTCCGCCCGATGGAGGACGCCGAAATGACCAGCCGGAAGCTGCCGTACCTGCTCAAGAATGGTCTGCGGACTTTGCACGTAGCCGAATTCGATGTATTCGCGAAAGGCGCTGCGCGAAATGGAGAGATCCATGTCCGGCACCTGACGAAAGACAGGAAGCTCCGAACCGAAAACAAAGCGGCCCTTGTCCTGCGCGAAGAAGAATGGCTTTTTGCCGAAGCGATCCCGCGCGAAGATTAACTCTTGAGCCCGTTCATTCCAGATCGCAAAGGCGAACATGCCACGCAATCGCGCAAAGAGCTTGTCGCCCCACGATTGGTAGCCGCGAAGAATGGTTTCGGTATCACTCTCGCTCCTGAAATGATGGCCTTGATTCTCCAACTCGCGACGCAGTTCCGGAAAATTATAAATTTCGCCATTGAAGATGATCGTGACATCGCCCGTTTCGTCGGCCATCGGTTGGGCCGCCCGCGGCGAGAGATCGATCACGCGCAAGCGACGATGGGCCAGACCACATACCTGGTTCGACCAAATACTACCTTCATCGGGACCCCGATGGGCCAGAGATTGCTCCATTGCGCGCAACACCGCGCTGTGCGGGGGAGTATCCCAGCTTACATAACCGGCAATGCCGCACATGGATCAAACACCTATAGGCGATTACACTCCTGCGTCTAAAAGAACATGAAGACGTCGGACACCGACTCGTCCGCGCGGCATCGGATTCTCTATGTGCACAACAGTGCCGATCTTTACGGTGCGAGCCGCTCCCTCCTCCGTCTCCTCACCGCACTCGACCGCTCGCGTTTCGAGCCGACCGTCGTTCTACCCGAGACAGGTCCACTGGCTGAGCGCTTGGAGGGTTTGGGCGTTGACACTGTCATCGATCCGTCGCTCGCCATCATCTCGCGCTACACTTCGAAGGTCGACGCCGTCTTCCTTCGCTTCTTGCCTTCCAGTTGGAAACTCTTGCGGTTGATTCGTCGACGAAAAATCGATCTTGTTCACACCAATTCCGGCGTGATTTTCTCGCCCGCATTTGCCGCGTGGTTGGCGCGCGTGCCTCATGTTTGGCATATCCGCGAATCGTTCGATGAATTCCGCGGCGTGGCCTGGCAGACATATACCGCTTACATGCGGACATTCTCCGATCGCATCATCTCGGTTTCTACCGC
>JBPCLH010000082.1:0-37366 GCA_051003475.1 Bryobacteraceae bacterium | reverse complement strand
CAGGAGCCTTCACCGTTCTTCCCTGGGAAGATCAAAACGAATTCGACATGCTCCTCGGCGGTTTACGCGACGAGCACAAACCTTCCGGCCTCACCGAAACCATTCTGGTCGACAGAATGGCGCAAGCGATCTGGCTCAGCAAGCGCGCGCTGATGTTGCAGCACGTGACCTTCAATCATGAACTGCCGATGTGCGACGACCAAAAACAGCTCGCTTTGTATCTGCGCTACCAGACCACCAACGAGCGCGCCTTCCACAAGTGCCTCAATGACCTTCTAAAGCTCAGAGCGGAAAAGCGCAAACAGGAAATTGGGTTCGAATCGCAGACGCATAAACAAGCCGACCAAACACGCCGCGAATCCTCCGAAATCCGCAAGCAGGACCTGCATCGATGGGCCGTTTCGCTCGCCGAAGCCAAACTGGATCACCAGTTTTTGCAGAATTCCACCCTCCAGCACTCGAATGACCCCGCCTCCTGCGTGAAAGAGACGCCAATCACCGCCCAACAAGCCGCCTGATCCTCCGCGAATCCTTCCACCCGCACTCGAAGTGTGCTCGCTGGACTTACCCCGCAAGACTTCACTCGACCTTGTTAGCCTATAACCGGCCTCAAGATGTCGAAATTCACCTTCCTGCATTTTGTCGCAGCTTGCAGCTTACTCGCCGACGCTCCGCAAACCTCCATCAACCCGCAAATCCAAGAAATTGTTTCTCAGATTTCGGCGGATAAGATCGCGGACATTCAAAAGAAGCTGGAGAGTTTTGGAACGCGCAACATCTACTCCTCAACCGACGACCCGGTGCACGGAATTGGCGCCGCGCGCAAGTGGATTGCTGCACAGCTTCGAAGCTACAGTCCCAGACTGCAAGTCTCTTTCGATAAGCATCGTCTCGCGAAACAAGGCCGTGCTTTCCGCAATGTCGAGATCTGGAGTGTCCTCGCCGTTCTGCCGGGTACGAGTGAGCCGGAACGTCACGTGATTGTCAGTGGCCATTACGATTCAATTCACATGGTGTATCGCAGCGGCGTAAATGGCGAACGTGAACTGGCCCCCGAAGCCACCGTGGCAGCCCCAGCCCCGGGCGTCACTGATGACGGGAGTGGGACCGCTGCCGTAATGGAGTTGGCGCGCGTCATGAGCCGTTATCAGTTCCGCAAGAGTATCGTCTTCATCGCATTCGCAGCGGAGGAATACGGATTGTTCGGAAGCGGTCTCTATGCCGAAGACGCGGCCGCGAAGCACGACATTATTGAGGGCGTGTTCAACAACGATATCATCGGCAGTGACCAAAGCGGGAACGCGGAGACGTCCAATCGGTATGTAAACGTGTATTCCGAAGAGCCAAACGATTCGAACTCCCGGCAGCTTGCACGCTACATGAAGCAGATGGCGGAGCGTTATCAGCCGGGCTTTCAAGTCAATCTGGTATTTCGGCATGACCGGTTCGGCCGCGGAGGCGATCACAGTCCCTTCAATGGAGCCGGCTATGCAGCGGTCCGGATCACGACGCCGATGGAGAATTTTTCGAACCAGCACACCGCAACGGATACATTTGCAAATACCGCTCCCGCATATACGGCGCTCGTCACCAAGGCAAACGCGGCGGCTATTGCGGCATTGGCGCTCGCACCGAAAGCACCGGACCTCAGGACGCCGCCTGCCACTGGGGGTCGCGTGTTCGCGTCGCCGCTGAGCCGTGGGACGGGATACGACGCTCTGATGACTTGGCAAAATGACAGGCCCGAGCCGGATCTGTTGGGCTACGCCGTCGTGATGCGGTCGACAACTTCGCCCGTCTGGGAGAAGCAGGTGTTTGTAGGCAACGTGACGAACTATACTCTGCCAAACGTAAATATCGATGAAGTGGTGCTGGGTGTGAAGGCCATCGATCGGAGCGGAGATGAAAGCCCGGTTTCAGCGTACGTCACCCCGCCCTATCAACAGCGTAAGATCGAAACGTACTAGCGGGGCAGCCTCCCCATCATGCCATTAACAGTAAGCTCACGGGTTGAAGACGCTTTCGCGATCCTTGAATTAGACGGGTCCTTGACCCTCGGCCCATCCCTGAGCACCCTTCGCGAGACGGCCCGTAGAACCATGGACGAGAGCAAAGTCGCTGGCATGATCCTCCACGTCGCGAACGTCACGAATACGGATAGCGCCGGGCTGGGAGAGCTGACCGTTGTATATACGCTTGCAACCACACGCCGCTGCCCAATTATCCTGGTGGACGTGAGTTCCACTCTGCAGAAAATGCTCGAAGTGACGCGCCTGGACGCGCTACTTCCCTCGGCTGTTGATGTGGCATCCGCCAAGAAACGCTTGAAGGAGCGCTAGCATCGTATCGGCACGGAGTAAAGCTGCGGTTCGGGGCTCACGCTATTCACAGGCTTATGGAAATCCACGGCAAAAACATCATCGGGTCGTCTCTCTCGGCGGAGACCGATAAGACCTTTTCCGCTTACGACCCCCGCGCAGGCGCCGAAATCGAGCCGCGCTTCTTTGAAGCAACCACGAAAGAGCTTCAGGAGGCGCTCGATCTAGCCGATTCGGCAGCAACGGGACTGCGCCGCCTCGATCCTGATCAGATCGCACATTTTTTAACAACCATTCGAGAGGAAATAGATGGGATTGGCGATGACCTGATCGGCAGGGCAGCGCAGGAAACCGGGCTTGACGCCGAGCGGCTCAAGGGAGAACGCGGTCGGACGCTCAATCAAATCGGAATGTTCGTCGATATTGTGAAGGAGGGCTCCTGGGTAGACGCGCGCATCGACAGAGCGCTACCGGAGCGAAAACCTCTTCCGAGGCCGGATATCCGGCGGATGCTTCAGCCCATCGGCCCCGTCGCCGTGTTCGGCGCTAGCAATTTTCCGTTGGCATTTTCGGTCGCAGGCGGCGACACAGTATCGGCGTTTGCAGCTCGAAACCCGGTGATCGTCAAGGCTCATCCAGCGCATCCCGGCACATCCGAGCTTGTCGCTAGTGCGATCGTGAGAGCCGTCAAGCGAAGCTCGCTGCCGGAAGGCACCTTTTCGATGCTGCACGGCAAGGGCCCGGAAATCAGTCTCGCGCTCGCGGCACATCCGAAGACAAAAGCGGTTGGTTTCACCGGTTCTGAACGCGCCGGACGCGCGCTATTCAACGCGGCAGCGGCCCGTCCTGACCCTATCCCAGTGTTCGCCGAAATGGGAAGTGTCAATCCCGTTTTTATCCTTCCGGAGGCGCTCAAGAATAATGGGCGAGCCATTGCCGAGGGCCTGTTTCGATCGGTCTTGCTCGGTGTCGGTCAAATGTGCACTTGTCCAGGCCTGGTGTTTGGCTCAAACGATACAGATTTCCAAAGTTTCGGTGAACACTTGAGAGAGATGTTTGAGCAAGCGGCGCCCGGAACGATGCTCAATCCAGCCATTAGCAAAGCGTATACCGAAGATGTCAAACAGACGGCAGGCATCACGGGTGTTCGTGCTTTCACTAAGTCGCGCACAGGCAAACCGGAGCTGACGGAAGGTCAGCCGGCTTTGCTTGTAACCGATTCAGGCGCGTGGCTTCACAATAAAAAACTCCGCCAAGAGATATTCGGGCCGGCAACAGTCCTGGTCACCTGTTCCTCGGAGCCGGAATTTTTGCGAATCGCCTCGGCGCTTGAAGGCAGCCTCACCGCTACCATTCACGGCACGGATGACGAGCTGAAGAAGTATCAGAATCTCATCTCGCTTCTAAGCACGAAGGCCGGACGCCTGATCTTCAATGGGTTTCCAACGGGTGTCGACGTGGGCTACGCAATGCACCACGGCGGCCCCTATCCAGCAACGACGGATGAGAAATTTACTTCCGTCGGAGCAGCGGCCATATATCGCTTTGCGCGGCCGCTCTGCTATCAAGGCTTTCCTGAAGATCTCCTGCCACCTGAATTGCAGAATGCGAACCCTCGCAATATCTGGCGCACCGTAGACGGCAAGCTGACTCGCGATCCGATTTAGTATGGAGATCGACATCCCCAAGAACGTCGATTCCTGTGATCTGAAATGCGGGATGAAAAAGGTAAAGCTCACGAATTTACAGAAGGTCTTCTGGCCGGATCTCGGAAGAACAAAACGTGATCTTCTTGCCTACTATGCAGCCATATCGCAGGCGATCCTTCCGCACCTTAAAGATCGAGCGATGGTGATGAAGAGATATCCAAACGGAATCGCCGGTAAGTTTTCTTCATGAAAAGAACACCGGACTATCGGCCGGATTGGCTGGACACCTGCTCGATAGCTCATAAATCCGGGAACGTCATCGACTTTCCCATCGCCCAAGATGTTGCTTCCCTGCTCTGGATCGTCAATCTGGGCTGCATTGACTTGAACCCTTGGTACGCGCGCTGCGACGATGTGGACCGGCCGGACTTTCTGCATTTTGACCTGGATCCAGTTCCGCCCGCCGAATTTCCGCAAGTCCGCGAAGTGGCGCTCCTGGTGAGAGCATACCTGCAGGAACGAAATGTTGAGAGCTATGCAAAAACCAGCGGCTCACGCGGGATCCATATTTACGTTCCCATCCGGCGCGCCCCTCTGCAGAAGGAAGTCTGGCGCGTCGCGAAGCGCATCGCTTTTGAATTAGCGAAACAGCATTCAAATTTGATCACTTCCGAATACCGTGTCGCTGAGCGCCCTGCCGGACGTGTTTTGGTCGACTACAATCAGAACGCCTGGGGAAGAACACTCGCCTCGGTTTACTCAGTTCGCCCGCGCCCCGACGCAAGCGTTTCAGCGCCCGTCACCTGGGAGGAAGTGGAAACCGGAGTCTCGACTTCAGATTTGCGGATGGACTGCATGCCAAAACGCATCGAAAAGCTAGGTGATCTATTCAAGCCGGTACTGCAGAATCGCGCGCGTTCGCCGCTCGAGGCACTCGCATGAGTCTTCCACTGCCGACCGACTACGCTCCCATGGAGGCAGACACAGCGCGTGAGATCCCGAGCGGGCCGGAGTGGGAATACGAGCCGAAATGGGACGGGTTCCGGTGCTTGGCATTTCGCGATGGAGGCAGCATTCACATCATGTCGAAATCCGGGCAGCCGCTGGCTCGTTATTTTCCGGAAATTACCGCCGCCCTCATCTCATTGACCGCGACAAAATTTGTGCTCGATGGTGAGCTAATTGTGACGCAGCAACGGACGCTCGATTTCGATGCGCTTCTGCAGCGCATTCACCCCGCCGAGAGCCGGATCAAAAAGTTGTCCCAAGAAACACCCGCTACGTTGATGGTCTTCGATTTGCTCGCGAACGACCGTGGAATCGATCTCACCGCCCAGGTGTTGGACGAACGGCGAAGCGAGCTCGAAGCATTCGCAGATAGATATTTACGCGGCGAAGATCGCATCCGGCTCTCCCCGCGGACTCGCGAATTCGATGTCGCAAAATCCTGGTTTAAGAGAATGGCAGGACCGCTCGATGGCGTCATCGCAAAGCGCGTCGATAGGCCTTATGCGTCTGGCGAACGCAAATCCATGTTGAAAATCAAGAATCTTCGAACCGCGGATTGCGTCGTCGGCGGCTTCCGGTACGGTACCAAAAATCGCCTGATCGGGTCTTTGTTGCTGGGGCTCTACAACGATTCCGGACTGCTCGATCATGTTGGCTTTACCTCCGGATTGGCAGCCGCCGAAAAAGCTGCTTTGACCAAGCGCTTTGAATCACTGATCGAATCGCCTGGGTTCACCGGCGCTGCTCCCGGGGGGCCGAGCCGCTGGAGTACGGAGCGCAGCGGCGAATGGGAACCGGTCGCGCCCAAGCTGGTCGTCGAAGTTCAATATGATCATTTTTCCGGAAATCGATTCCGGCACGGCACGAAACTCCTCCGCTGGCGGCCGGAGAAACGGCCTCAAGACTGTAAGCTGAGTCAAGTTCGCAAAGAGAGTGAATCACCTCTGACGCTGTTGAGCTAAGACGCCTGACAATGAGACTGTATCGGACAGCTGGCGGCTACCTCATCGAAGAGCGCCAGCAGTTTTATTCAATTCCCAGCGAATCCTGGGACGCTCTAATCACGCGAGACGATCTCTACGAGTTTCTCGAAGAGTATCTCGGTCGATCAAAAGCCATTGAAGTTGCCGCATTAGACGACCTTCAAGCTCCAATAGGAACTCAGGAAGTGTGGGCCGCGGGCGTTACGTACTACCGGAGTCGCGACGCGCGCATGCAGGAATCCAAATCGTCGGGCGGAGGTGATTTCTATGACCGTGTATACGCCGCTGATCGGCCGGAACTCTTTTTTAAAGCAACTCCTCACCGTGTTGTCGGCCCAAACGCCAAGGTTGCGATTCGCGATGACGCGTCGTGGTCTGTGCCTGAGCCGGAGCTGACTCTCGTCGTCACTCCGAAGGGGCGCATTGTCGGTTATACAGTCGGCAATGACATGAGTTCACGCGATATCGAGGGCGAGAATCCCCTGTACTTGCCGCAAGCCAAAGTTTATGACCGAAGCTGTGCATTAGGACCGTGCATCTTTGTTTCGAAGTCTCCACTTCCGCGCTCCACAGAAATCGAACTCGAAATTCGCCGGCGAGGAGAGATTGAGTTTTCAGGCTCGACGAGTCTTGAGGCTATGAAGCGCGATCCGGCTTCTTTAGTCGAATTTCTCTACCGCAACAATAGCTTTCCAAACGGTTGTTTTCTTCTCACAGGCACGGGCATCGTGCCGCCTGATTCATTCACTTTGAAAACAAATGATGAGATCCGGATCACCATCACGGGTATCGGAACGCTTATCAATCATGTAGGTTGAACCAAAGGGGAGTCATGCATCAATTCGATGTAATCGCCGATTATCAGGACCTTTGCGGGGAAGGGCCCGTTTGGAACAAACAGGAGCAAGCGCTCTACTGGACCGATCTCGCCAGAAACCGATTCTACCGATATGTCTGGTCCGAGCGCCGCTCCGAAATCGTGAGTGAGAGGATGCAGGTGTCCAGTTACGCTTTCAACCAACCCGGCGGATTGGTAGTCATGAACGTAACGGGTATCTGGCTCTGGGACGGAAAATTTGAACCAACTCTTCTCGCTGACGAGGTCGACGGCCACAAATGCATCATGAACGACGGCATTGCCGACCCGGATGGCCGCGTTTACTCCGGTTCCTTTCTCCGTAATGAGCGGGGAGAATTCGTGGAAGGCGTGGGATGCCTGTTTCGGGTCGATACCGACGGTTCAGTCCACATTGTGGATGAAGGATTCCAGCTCTCGAACGGCCTCGGATTCTCGCCGGATTTGCGGACGCTTTACTTTGTTGATTCGGCACGGCGCCGCATCTATTCGTATGACTGGCGACGCGCAGACGGAAGTCTTCGCAATCGACGTATCCTTGTTCAGGTTCCGCTTTCCGAAGGCGTTCCCGATGGCCTTACGGTTGATGCGGAAGGATTCGTTTGGTGCGCTCACTGGTTCGGTGGCTGTGTAATTCGGTATGACCCAGATGGAAAAATCGAGCGACGCCTCGAAGTCCCGGCCGCGCAAACCTCGTCAGTCACGTTCGGCGGCTCCGATTTTTCAGAAATGTTTGTGACATCTGCGGCCGAGACGGACTCTCTCTCGCTTGCTCCTCCCGGTTATGATCCCGCCAAGGGTTATGTCGGAGGTCCGGTTTATCGCCTCAAGACAGACATCCAGGGACGGGAGGAATACCGCGCAAACATTTCTACGCGGAGCACGGGCAAGAATTCATGAGTGTGCAGGGAGGAGTTCTGCTCGCGCTTCTGGCGGGCGTCCTCAATGGCAGTTTCGCCACTCCGACCAAGTATGCCACTCGTTGGAAATGGGAGAATCTTTGGGCGATTTGGGCTGTGGTCGCATTCTTCGTCGTCCCCTGGGCCCTCGCAATTACGACCGTTCCTCACCTACTCGCCGTTTATAAGGCCGCGAGCGCCCGCACGCTTCTGAGCGTCATCGGCTTTGGTGCGGGTTATGGAGTTGCTGCGGTCTGCTTTGGATTGGGGGTCGAGGCGATAGGCATCGCGTTGAACTTCGCGATTGCCCTCGGAATCTCGACAGCAGTCGGTTCACTGGTCCCGCTTGTTTCGCTTCATCCCGAACAGATATTCACTCGGAAAGGTCTAACTGTCGAGATCGGGATAGCCGTCGTCCTGCTCGGCATTGTGCTCTGCGCAATTGCCGGAAGAGCGAAAGAACGGCAACTGGTGGAAACCGCCGCTGCACAGGATCACCCAGCGAGAGATCGGACTCGTTTCAAAGTCGGCCTTGCTTACGCGATCATCGCGGGCCTGGGATCTCCGCTCGTAAATTTTGGGCTTGCGTTTGGCGGCCCGCTGTTGGCCAGCGCTGCCACTCAAGGCGCGAGCGCGGCAACCCAATCGAACGTAATCTGGCCGCCGCTACTCACTGCAACTCTTATTCCTTATCTTGCGTATTGCGCTTATCTTTGGCGTAAAAATCAGAGTCTGCCATTATTTGTCCTCCCAGGAACCGCATCACATTGGTTGCTCGGGGCCGTGATGGGGGTTCTTTGGATGAGCAGCATCGCGATTTACGGAGCTGCGTCTGCCGCAATGGCAGAAATGGGCCCAGTGCTCGGTTGGCCGCTTTTCATGTCCGCGATCATCATCGTTTCGAATGCCTGGGGATTTGCTACTGGCGAATGGCGTGGTGTGCGTCCTCAAGTTCTTATGACAGTGTCCATCGGAATGCTGCTACTGATTATCGGATTCTGTACGCTCGCGTGGTCTTTTCGGATTGCGTGAGCATGCTACGCTTTTTTCACCAATGCGTTTGAAAGATCGCGTCGCGTTCGTATCCGGTATGGCTATGGGAATCGGCGAGGCTATTGCCGAGCTGTTTGCCCGCGAGGGAGCCGCAATCGTAGGCGCCGATATCGATGTACAGCATGGAAATAAAACGGCCGAAAGAATTCGCGCGCGCGGCGGGCGCTGTCTGTTCCAACCGACCGATGTGGGGGTTGAAAGCGACGTTCGCACACTGGTCGAAGCGGGGGCAAAAGAGTTTGGCAGCATCGACGTGCTCGCGAATGTTGTGGGAATCGCGTCCGAGAATCCGCTTCATGAAATGGAGCTAAGCGAATGGGAACGGATACTTCGCGTGAATCTGACGAGCATGTTTCTCACGTCCCGATATATCCTTCCAGGGATGCTGGAGGCGCGCCACGGGTCAATCGTCCACATTTCATCGGTGCAGGGCATCTTGGGATTTCCGGGTTATCCGCATTATGCGGCCAGCAAAGGCGCGATCTTCAGTCTGACCCGGCAGATGTCGCGAGAATACGCCGGCCAGGGCGTGCGAGTGAACTGTATCGCGCCGGGAACGGTTGAAACGCCGCTGAATGTCAAAGTGCTCGAGCGCTCTCCGGATCCCGCCGCCCTCCGCGCAGGATGGGAAAGAATGCATCCCATCGGACGTCTGGGACAGCCCATCGATATTGCCTATGGGGCGCTCTATCTGGCCTGCGATGAAAGCTCGTGGCTTACCGGACAGTGCCTGACCATCGACGGTGGAATGACCACGTCCGCTTTGCTGTGAATGCCTGATCTCGTTAATCTGGACGAACTGGCCGAACGCGTGCCGGATGGCGCACGGCTCGGTATCGGAGGCGTGCACCTCTCGCGTCTACCGATCGCGCTAATACAGAAAATCGCCGCGCTGGGCCGCAACGAGTTCACGTTCATCAGCTGGGGTGGCGGACTCGCATTGGAGCTGTTGCTCGAAGCCCGAGCCGTACGCAAGCTTGTATTCTGTTTTTCCAGCCTGGATATCTTTGGGCTCGCGCCGCGCTTTCGTGAGGCGCTCGAAAAAAATGCAATCGACGTAGAAGAATGGTCCGCGCTCGCGATGATTCAGGCATTGCACGCCGCCCATTTCAACCTGCCTGAGATGCCGTTCCAGCTTCCGCATGGCTCAGATCTCATGAGCGCGGGCGAGTTCTGGATGCAAGGCAGATCGTCCTTCACGAAACAACCCGTCGGGCTGGCAAAGCGTCTGGACATTGACGTACTGCTGCTCCATGCCCAACGTGCGGACACGGCCGGCAACATCGAAATCCAGGGTGCGCGCGGTTTCGACCTCAGTCTGCTGGGTGCCACGGGCCAGACTCTTGTGACAGTGGAAAAAGTGGTTAAGACCGGAGAGCTTGGTGCGCCACTCTCGTTCGTACTGCCAAAAACGTTCGTCGACGCTGTGGCCGCAGTGCCTGGTGGCGCTTACCCGACCTCATGCCTGCCGTACTACTCGACCGATTACGAAGAGCTATTGCGATACGTTCAGACCGGGCAATCGCGTTTTACTTTCAACGAGCCCCGCAAGATGTTCCTTGGACATGCTGCTCAAATTCGCACTGCCGATCTAACTACCGACCGTATTGAACCGCACCGCATTCCCATCTCGAGTGATGCCTCATTCACGACCGACGAATTGCTCGCGGTTTGCCTCGCGCGAGAATACGACAATTCGAGCATCTGTTCAGTAGGCTCTGTCTCTCCACTGGCTATGGTCTCGTACCTACTTGCCAAGGCAACCCACGCACCCGAGCTGATCATCATCGCACTGAACGGTGGCTTGATCGATATCGACGCACATCCAATGTCGCTTACGCTTGCTGAACCTTTGGAATTCGGCAGCGCTAAAGTCATCTGGGGCGCCGATGAAAGCTATCACTGGTATTACCAGCAGGGCCGCATCACTCACGAGGTAATCACGGTCGCACAATTAGACGTCCGGGGAAGAACCAACAATGCATGGGTGGACACGGGCCGGAAGCGCATTCGCTTACCGGGTCAAGGCGGCATGGCCGATGTCGCAAATCTTCATCAACATTTCGTTCTGTATCTCACACGGCACTCGCGGGAGCGATTTGTCGAAAGCGTGCAATTTTGCACCGCTGCACGCGGTCTCATGAGCGATTCGGAACGTATCAAAGCCGGTCTGAAACCGGGCCAGGTACGGCTGATCTCAGATCTTGGCATTTTTGAGATCAACCCGGCAGACGGCATCTTTCGGCTGATCAGCCTTCATCCGAATGTCACTCTCGAAATGGTGAAAGACAACCCAGGCGGACAATTCCTGGTTGCCGATCCTCTGCCCGCTACAAATCCACCAGGGCAAGAGCAACTCCGTTTGATTCGGAGCCGCATCGATCCGTTCGGCATTCGGCGTCTAGAATTTGTACCCGGCCGCGAGAGACTGAATTTAATCGAGAGCATTTTGAAAGCCGAGGCCGGTCTGGTGAATGACCTGCCGAAGAAGGAGAAATAGTTGAGCGGAGCACTTGAAGGGCTGCGAGTAGCGGATTTCACGCAGCTTGTCCAGGGTCCCAACGCAACTCAGTTCCTAGGGGACATGGGCGCAGACATCATCAAAATCGAGCCGCGAAATGGAGAGTGGCATCGTCACTGGTCGATGCGGGACTCCTTCCTCAATGGAGAGAGCCTTTCGTTTCTCGTGTTCAACCGCGCGAAGCGCAGCATCACGCTGAACCTGAAAGATCCACGAGGCAAACAAGCTGCGCTGCGGATTATCGAGTCGAGCGACGTTCTTATCGAGAACTTTCGGCCGGGAGTAATGGACCGCCTGGGTTTAGGATATGAGGCGCTGTCAAAGGCGTATCCACGCTTGATCTATTGTGCGAGTTGTGGCTGGGGACAAGACGGACCGTATCTGGAGCGACCCGGCCAGGATCTTTTGGCGCAAGCTGTCTCAGGCGTGCTGATGCTGCAAGGCCTCGCGGATGATCCGCCGTCGCCCGTGGGGATGGGTGTCGCAGATCTCACGGCCTCGCTTCACATTGTCATCGGTGTCTTGGCCGCGATGTACGAGCGAAATCGAAGCGGTCGCGGGCAGCGAATCGACATCAATCTGCTCGATTCGATTTTGAGCCTCGCTACGCAGGAGCTAAGCGTGTACTTCAACACTGGACACGAGCCGCGTCGAAGCGCTGCCGGCATGGGACATCCCTATATCGGAGCCCCAATGGGTGTCTACAAAACTCATGATGGATACATTGTGATCGCTATGATGCCCCTGGGCAAGATCGCTCAGCTGGTCGGAGTCCCCGGTTTTGAGGGCATCGAATCCCGAAACTTCCTTGAGAATCGAGATGCGATCAAGCAAAAACTGGAGCCGGGCTTCGCTTCAAAGACCACGGCGGAGCTGCTTGATATTTTCCTCGCAGCGGACATCTGGGCTGCGCCCGTGAATACCTTTCCCCAAGTGACCCGCGATCCTCAGGTCCAACATAATGGCAGCATAACCGCGTTCGATCATCCCCTTGCGGGGAAGTTTCACACCATCGGCCCACCAATCAAGTTCGGCCGGACTCCATCGCGTGTTCAAAGGCCCCCGGTTATGGGTGAACATACGGTTGAAATTCTCAAAGAGGTGGGATATACCGAGCCGGAAATTGAGGAGTTTAGCCGGGATCAGGTGGTTTAACCCCAGGTAACCGGGAGCGCACAGTGATCACTTTGAGAGGCGTTACCTGGAAGCACGACCGAGGACTTGCACCCATGGTGGCGACCGGCCGCCGCTTTGCAGAGGATCATCCTGATGTTCGCATCGACTGGGAGGTTCGCAGCCTACACGAATTTGGCGATGCTTCGGTAAAAGCTTTCGCGGAGAGCTACGACCTGATTGTGTTGGATCATCCCTTCATGGGCGCGGTGGCACAGGACCGCTGCCTCGTTGCTCTAGACGAATACATCCCGCGGGCGACGTTAGACACGCTCGAAAGTGAAAGCGTGGGCGTCTCTCATCAGAGCTATTTCTACGATGGGCATCAATGGGCGTTGGCAATCGACGCCGCAGCGCAAGTTGCGGGCTACCGGGCCGACCTGCTCGATGCGGAGGGAGTGCGAGCACCTGAGACATGGGACGAGGTCTTTGGGCTGGCGAAAGTCCGTCGTGGGTTCGTCAGCCTTCCATTGTTTCCTCTCGACTCTTTGATGTGCTTCTTCACTCTGTGCGCGAATGCGGGGCATCCAGCATTTTCAGAAGGCGCGAGCCGCGTTGTGAATCACGATGCTGGCGAATTTGCTCTGTTGCGTCTCAAAGCCCTCGCAAATAGTTCAACAGATGATGCGCTAACGGCGAACCCGATTGCGGTGTGGGAGCGTATGAGCACGAGGGATGACATTGCCTATTGTCCTTTGGCGTTCGGCTACTCCAATTACGCGCGAAACGGCTATCGTCGGTCGCTGTTGTCGTTCGCGAATATCCCGTCTTCGGGTGCCCGAGGCTCTGCGGGGGCTACTCTGGGCGGCGCCGGAATAGCAGTTTCAAAGCGCTGTAAGGAGATCGAAACCGCCATTCAGTACGCGACGTGGGTGGCTGGCGCGGAATGCCAACGCACGCTATATGTGCAATCGGGAGGCCAGCCCGGCAACAGAATAGCTTGGAGCGATCCAGAAGCCAACAGTCTAACTAATGGCTTTTTTCAAAGCATTCTGCCAACTCTTCAGAAGGCGTTCTTGCGTCCACGGTTCGCGGGATTCCCGCCGTTTCAGAACGCCGCGTTCGATGTAGTTTGGAAGTACCTGAAGTACGATGGGTCGCCCGAGGAAACGCTGAGCTCACTCGACGAACTATATCGGAAATGCTCCTTCTGAACCTGCGTCAAACCATTCAGTTAGTTTCTTCTATAAGGCTAAAAAATATGGAATGGACGCCAGGTGGTGTAAGCAATGACATCGAAGATCGCCGCGATGATAGTGGCGGCGGGGGCGGTTTCGGGTTCGGACATCTAGGGATCGGCGGAGTAATCATTGTCGGATTACTAAGCCTCCTGTTTCACCAAAACCTCTTTACCTTATTCTCTGGAGCACCTTCATCACAGGCAGTCCGGCGCGCTCCTGACCCGCAGCGAGATGCACAAGAGCAGCCGGAAGTGCAGTTCATCTCGTTTGTTCTCGATGATGTCCAGAGAAACTGGACCCGCATGCTGTCACAAACGCAAGGCGTTCCGTATCGCCACTCAAAATTGGTTTTATTTCGAAACGCCTATCCGTCCGCCTGCGGCATGGCTCAAGATGCGATCGGTCCCTTCTACTGTCCGGAAGACGAGAAGGTCTACCTTGATCTCAGCTTTTTCAATGAGCTCAAGACCCGCTTTGGCGCTCCGGGTGAATTCGCGCAAGCGTACGTGATTGCGCATGAAGTCGGGCATCACGTGCAAAAACTGTTAGGAATTGAGCCGAAAGTACGGCAGCTTCAAGAAAGTAGACCGGGCGAGGCGAATCCGTTATCGGTGCGGTTGGAGTTGCAAGCGGATTGCTTCGCGGGCGTTTGGGCTAACTCTACAGAGCAGAGGCGGATCATAGACGCGAGTGATGTAGCCTCCGCTTTGGGCGCGGCAGCGGCGGTGGGCGATGACCGCCTGCAAAGGATGTCGACAGGACGCGTAAGCCCTGAAACGTTCACACATGGATCGTCTGCCCAGCGCGTCGGATGGTTCAAGCGGGGCCTTGAATCAGGCAGCATTTCCCGCTGCAATACCTTTCAGCGTCAAAGGTGAGTCGGGCCTTAAAGGGCTCTACGCTGATCGGGCCTCGAGAACGCAGACCGGGCTCTCCGTTTGAATTACCTGTAAGAGTCGCAAGCCTGCGGATGCGAAAAGATCGCTGAATTCAGCCGCGGTCCGTTCTTTGCCGCCGATAGTAAATGCCAGCATCTCTATGTCGGCAAACTTGGCTGGCGTTGGCTTCGGGCTATCCGTGACGACCTGCTCGCATACCAGGACACGGCCGTTCTGCGGAAGTTCTCTTCGTATGAGATTCAGTATCGTGCGGCAGTGGTCGTCACTCCAGTCGTGAAGAATGAACTTCATCATGTAGGCATCACAGCCAGAAGGCACTCGATCAAAAAAATTGCCCGCCTCCAACTCGACCCGCTCTTCGCAGGTGGAGAAGTGAGGCTCGCGAATTGCGCCAGAAATAACTTCCGGCAGATCGTACAAAACTCCTCGCATCTGTGGATAGCGTGTCAGAACGGAAGCAAGGAGCATGCCGCGGCCGCCGCCCACATCCGCAAGCCGATTGATGGAACTGAAGTCGTAGGCATTTACGATGGGCTCAAGCATCGCAGCCGACAGACTTGTCATGGAACGATTGAAAATTTCGGCCTGCTCAGGTTCCTCAGCGAACAGTTCAAAGACGTTCTTTCCGAAGGCTTTTGTCACGCCGTCCTCGCCCGTCCGAACCGTGTCAGTGAAATGTTCCCACGCGCGAGTGCTCCAGCGATCTCCCAATTGGATGGCGAAATAGCGCAGCGAACCCGGGGCATCAGTCTTTAGAAGTTGCCCGACGGGTGTGAGGCTAAATCGCTTCTGGGGCGCTTCTTCGAATACGCCGACGCCGGCAAGCATCCGCATGACCCGATAGAGGGACGGCGAGTGTGCTCCGGTTTTCATAGCCAGCTCGTCCACTTGAACAGGTGCTTCCGACATGTGGTCGGCAACGCCCAGCCTGGCGATCGCTGATAGTGAGTAGGTAATGTGTTTACCAAAAAGCAGCTGCAGAAGGGCTGCAGAGGGCGGCGGACTTTCGGGCTCTCTAGCGAGTACGGGAGTTTTCTTTTCCATTAGCATGTTGATTTTATCCTTCTTGTACAGACGCGCAATCGGGAAAACAAACGGCTCATTTTAACAAGAACATTTCATCGAGTCGAACTTCATGGAACCTTTTCGGCGATTCGCGGTAATACTTCTTGAAGGCATTGAAGATGGCGTGAGGAAGAGACGGCCCCATGAGGAGCTGAGCGATCGCGAGTTGCTGCAGCTCTCCAGTAAAGGAAATGAGGACGCGTTCCTCACCCTTTTCAGACGTCATGAGGGTCCGGTATTCCGGTTTGCATTGCATATGTCAGGCCGCCGGGAGACAGCGGAAGAAGTGACGCAATAAGTATTTCTTATGCTTTTTCCCGAGGAGAAATTGTATGCAGAGGAGCGAGGAGCCCTACAGGGGTATCTGATTGGAGTAGCACGGAACAAGGTGCGACGGCACCTTGCGGAGACTCGAGTGATCGACTCGGGGGGACTGGCACAAGCGAGCAGTTCGGGAGTTGACTTGCTTGAAAATTTGAGTAAAGGACAAGAAATCGAAGGGCTCCGCAGCGCCATACTCAGTCTGCCGCCAAACTACCGTGAGGTGGTTGTGCTCTGTGACTTGGAAGATGTGACTTATGCGCAAGCGGCCCAACGATTAGGTTGCGCAATCGGGACGGTGCGATCGAGACTGCATCGAGCGCGGGCAATATTGGGCGCGAAGTTACGGAAGTGCGAAAGGTGTCGAGTATGACAGAGGAGGAACAGTTAAGAGATCGATTGGGAATGCTCGCGAGAGCCGTTCCGCAGCATGCGAGTCCGGACTTGGAGGACCAGTTGCGGGCGGCGTTCCGAATCCGGGTAAACCAACGACGGTGGAAGTATGTGGCAAGGGTGGCAGCAGCGGCAGTCATTGCGGCGGGTTTGTACCTGGCTTGGGCGCATATGAGAGGCCCAGACCAGGAAACGGCCGTAGTTTCCCCAGTACACTACAGATCGGGATTCATCGCACTTCCGTACGCGCAGAGCGAAGTGCCTTTGGAGCAGGGTGTGATTGTCCGCGTCCAAATTCCGGTTTCTGAGCTGGGCGTAACCGGGATACCTGTTGCTCCTACTGAAAGTATCAAAGAGAAAGTCAGTGCGGATTTACTGGTTGGACAGGACGGGATTGCCCGCGCCGTGCGGCTGGTGGAGTGACAAGCTCGGGACGTGAATGGAGAGGAGAACGACGTGCGTAAGGCAATAGTACTTTCGGCTCTGTGCGCAGGATGCGCGCTCGCGCAAACCGGAACGGTTTGGCAAAAACAGGTTTTGATTCAAACGGGAGACGCGGCTGAATTGGGACCGATCGGGATTACGACGGCGCTGGCCGGGCCCATGGGACCAGTGGCGGGCGCGCCATACTCAGCGCAAGCGACTACACAGCGAGTACAGGTGCTGGCGGACGGAAACCGAATTGAACAGACTACCTCCGGCAGCGTGGCGCGAGACAGCCAAGGCCGGGTGAGAAGAGATGAAGCGCTTCCAGGATTGGCGTCCAACAATGGAGATGCGCCTCATATCGTGATGATTGATGATCCAGTGGCGCATGTGCACTGGACGTTAGATGCACAAACGAAGACTGCGATGAAGATGCCCGTTTCTCGTGACAAAAATGGCGGGTTTGGTGATCTCTTGGTGGCGCCGCCGCCGATAGGGGCGACCAAGACCTTCTTTTACGCTCAAGCAGGGACGGCCGCAGGTTCCGTAAGCAAGAATCAGGTTTTTGTGAAAAGCGGAGCTAGGGCGGATGATCACGACGTCGCCAAATCAGATCTCGGAACTCAGACTATCGAGGGCGTTGTGGCCCAAGGTACGCGGATCACGCGAACAATCCCGGCGGGGCAGATCGGGAATGTCCAGCCGATCGTCATTACAACGGAAAGTTGGTACTCGCCGGATTTGAAGGTCTTGGTGATGAGTAAGAGCAACGATCCCAGAATGGGCGATACAACTTATAAGCTCACCAATATTCAACGTTCAGAGCCGACGCCCAGCCTGTTCCGACCCCCCGATGACTACACCGTGAGAGATCACCCTGGTGACCTCTTCGTTCACCGGGAAATCAGGAAAAATTAGAAGCTTGGCTATTCAGTTCGTCTTGCCGATTGAGCCGGCAAGGGGTGGCTGAGAGCGCGCGGTCTCCACTTTGGTACGCTGAAAATTCTACCGGCTGCAAACTTGCTTGGCACCGGCCCATGAATCATGCCGGCTCGGGTGAGTGAAACCTACATTCTACGGACTTATCCTTTTCGTGAGTCCGATCTGATCGTCAGTTTCTTCACCCGCGACCAGGGGAAGTTGCGCGGTGTAGCCAGACGGGCGCGAAAACCTACAAGCAGCTTCGGATCTGGATTGGAACGGCTGTCGCTTGTGAATTTGTCGTACTCACAAAAGGAAACACGCGAACTGGTGAATTTGAATTCCTGCGATTTACTGCAATCGCAGTTCGATCTGCTGTGTGACTTCGATGCCAGCGTGGCGCTCGATTACGTTGCTGAGGTGAGCGAGCACATGCTGCCGCCGAACGAGCCGAACGAACGCTTTTTCCGGTTGCTGAATGCCATTCTCGGGTACATGCACCAGCGCGCGCCGGGCGGTGCTTGGACGGCGATTACCTATTTTTCCTTGTGGGCCACGCGTTTGTCCGGTTTTCTTCCCGACGTCGCGAGTCACCCCGATCGCACATTATCCACTTCTTCGCGCGATCTAGCAGGTACGATGCTACGAAACCACATTGCCGACCTCCCGTTACACTCGTGGAACAAAGATACCGCTCTCGATTTGCGCCGTTTTCTGATCCGCCAGATGGAAGAGCATGTAGAGCGGCGTTTCCATACTCCGGCCGTGCTCGAAGGCCTGTGACGAAAACCGCGACGCCATAATGGACTCTTTCCAAGACACGATCTTCAAGCTGAAGCGCTACTGGGCTGATCGCGGCGCAGTGATTCAGGAGCCTTATGACATGGAGGTGGGCGCGGGCACAATGGCGCCAGAAACATTCCTGCGGGTTCATGGACCGAAGCCTTACAAGGTCGCGTATGTGCAACCAAGTCGCCGCCCCGCAGACGGCCGCTACGGCGAAAATCCGAACCGCCTATACAAGCATCAGCAATTGCAGGTCGTGCTGAAGCCCACGCCGGACGATGTGATCGATCAGTATCTCGGCAGCCTGGAGGCAATCGGCATTGATCTTCGAAAGCATGACATCAAATTCGAGGAGGACAATTGGGAATCGCCGACGCTTGGGGCATGGGGCATCGGGTGGCAGGTGATGCTCGACGGTCTCGAGATTACTCAATTTACTTACTTCCAGCAATGCGGTGGCATCGATCTCGATTTGGTTCCGGCGGAGATCACATACGGGCTGGAACGCATTGTCGCGTTTCTGCAAAACGTCGAAAGTGTATACGACATCGAGTGGGCGCCGGGCGTGAAATATGCGGACGTACGGCTAGTCGAGGAGGAGCAGTTTTCCGCTTACAATTTTGAAATTGCGAACGTTGATCGCCTATGGCGTTTATTTTCAGAGCACGAAGCAGAATGCAGCGAACTGCTGGCAAGCTATGCATCAGGCAAGCAGCGCGTTCCTTTGCTTCCAGCGTATGATCAAGTCCTTAAGTGTTCCCATATTTTCAATCTTCTGGATGCGCGAGGAGCAATTAGCACCACGGAACGCGTCGGCGTCATTGGGCGAGTGCATAAGTTGGCGGTTCGCATTGCTGACGCCTGGATTCGACAGCAATTTCCTGCCGAAGAGGCTGTCGCGTAAATGGCCGATTTTCTTCTCGAGATCGGCACGGAAGAGATTCCGGACTGGATGATCGAGCCTGCACTAGACGATCTGCGGAACCGGTTTCGAACTACATTTGGAGCATTCGAGGGATCGGCACTCATAGCGGAGGGTACGCCGCGGCGCCTCGTTTTGTTGGCCAAGGATCTATCGGAGCGGCCGCCTGACGTTCAAGTCGTAATTCCCGGCCCATACATCTCGGCCGGCGAAAAGGCGGCACAAGGTTTTGCTCGTAAACACGGCGCGACCGTAGAAGCGCTGGGCAAAATGCAAGATGCCAAAGGTGAGCGCTTTGTGTTCCATCAACTCACAACAGGCCAGTTGGCGACAGAGGCGCTGGGCGAAAAACTGCCGGATCTTATTGCTGGTATCCACTTCCCAAAAACGATGTATTGGACTGGGAAAGGCGGCGTGCATTTTATCCGGCCCATTCGATGGATCGTTGCGGTTATCGAGGATCAAGTCGTTTCATTCGAAGTGGCTGGCGTGAAATCAGGCAAGACAACCCGGGGGCATCGAATTCTCGGTTCGAAAGAGCCACTAGCTGTCACGGCCGCCACTTACTTTGAGAGTTTACAGAGCCATTTCGTGATAGTGCACGCCGGAAAACGTAAGCAGCGCATTGAAGCGGGACTCGGGCCAGACATTCAAAACGATGACGATCTGCTTCGAACGCTCGTTTATTCGACTGAATTTCCAAGTACGATTCGTGGCAGCTTTGATCCCGCTTATCTCGATTTGCCCAAGGAGATTCTCACAACTGTCATGCGCCATCACCAGCGCTATTTTTCGGTGATGAAACCGGACGGCTCGCTTGCGCCGGAGTTCGTGGCGGTAACCAATACGGATGGCGATCCAGATGGGCTCATCCGGCAAGGCAATGAGCGTGTGCTGCGCGCGCGCTTTAACGATGCGCGGTTTTTCTGGCGAGTCGATCAGCAGAAGAAACTTTCCGAGCGCGTTTCAGATCTCGCCAAAATTACGTTTCAAGCCAAGCTCGGCAGCTACAAGGACAAGGCCGATCGAGTGGTTAAACTCGCGGCAGAGCTAGCCGTCGAAGTCCGTGCGGACGAAAAGACGGTTCGCCGTGCAGCTCTGCTCTCGAAATGCGATCTGACGACTGACATGGTCAAAGAGTTTCCGGAGTTGCAGGGCGTGGTGGGTGGCCTCTATGCTCAGGCGCAGGGTGAGAGCGAGGCTGTCGTAACGGCAATATACGACCACTACAAGCCCGTAAGCATGGAGGATTCGATTCCACGCACGCTGGAAGGTCAGGTCGTGGCGCTTGCCGACAAGTTCGACACCTTGCGCGAATGTTTCAAAATTGGGCTGGTCCCAACAGGGTCGAAAGATCCGTTTGCATTGCGGCGTGCCGCTCAGGGAGTGGTCAGGATTCTCTTCGAAGCGGCGCTTGAAGTTCATTTGATTCAGCTTCCGCTTGCTGCGAGCTCCCCCGAGCTTGGCTCTTTCTTTATTGAACGGGTCGAGTATTATCTGCGCGAGATAAGAGGATTCCCATACGACGAAGTCAAAGCGATTCTTGGAGGCCGGAAAGAGACGCTCCCTGATCTGTTTAAACGTTTAGAGGCGCTTCATTGTATTCGTCCGACACCAAATTTCGAACCGCTCGCTGCAAGCTTCAAGCGCATTAAGAACATTTTGAAGCAGGCTCAAGTCGAGAACGCCTATCCAACTAATGCAGGACTGCTCTCTCCAGGCCCGGAGCGGGACCTTTACTCGGCGTTTCAGAGCGTTACTTCGGCAGTATCCCAGACGACGGATTATCGAGCCAAGCTGAGTGCCATTGCTTCGCTTCGCCCTCAGGTGGACCTCTTCTTCGATAAAGTGTTAGTGAACGACCCGGATCCAGAGATCCGCCAGAACCGCTTGGCGCTGTTGCACAGCTTGCTGACGGCGTTTTCAAACATAGCTGACTTTTCGGAAATAGTGCCGAGTTCCACGGCAGCCTAGCATCAGGAGATACAAAACGAAATGAAGAAATACGTTTATTCGTTTGGAGCCAACAGGACCGAGGGCGACGGGAAGATGCGTGACATCCTCGGCGGAAAAGGCGCGGGTCTCGCGGAGATGAGCAAAGCAGGTGTTCCCGTTCCTCCAGGATTCACCATTTCGACGGAGGTCTGCAATCTCTTCTTCGAAAACGGCAACAAGGTTCCGAAGGAAGTAGACGATCAGATCCACAGCGCTCTCACGAAGCTCGAAAAGGACATGGGCAAGAAACTCGGCGGAGCTGAGGATCCGCTGCTCGTGAGCGTCCGATCCGGTGCGAAGTTCTCCATGCCGGGGATGATGAATACGATTCTAAATCTCGGATTAAATGACCGAACAACAGAAGCCCTGGCGAGGAAAACGGAGAATCCGCGATTTGCTTACGATTGCTACCGCCGGTTCATCCAGATGTTCGGCGAAGTTGCCCTGCACATCGATATGGAGAAATTTGATCACATGTTCGACAAGCGCAAGGCGCAAGTGAAGGCGAAGCTTGATACGGATCTAACGGCTGACGATCTAAAGCTCATTATTGGCGAATACAAACCCTTGGTTAAGAAAGAAACGGGCAAAGAATTCCCGCAAGATGCGCACGAGCAGCTGATGCTTTCGCGCGATGCGGTCTTCAATTCCTGGAACACGCCGAAGGCGATTTATTACCGGCGCATGGAGAAGATTCCCGATTCCATCGGCACTGCAGCGAATGTGCAAGCCATGGTTTTTGGAAACATGGGAGAGAACTCAGGAACGGGTGTAGGATTCACGCGCAATCCGTCCACCGGAGAGCGAGTTTTCTACGGTGAGTTTCTGGTGAATGCGCAGGGGGAAGATGTGGTTGCAGGCATTCGCACACCGCAGGCCATCAGTGAGCTTGAGCAGGTGATGCCTGAAGCGTACAAGCAGCTGCGCGAGATCACCGCGAATCTCGAGAAGCATTATCGCGACGTACAAGATTTTGAGTTCACGATCGAAGAAGGCAAACTTTACATGCTTCAGACGCGCAACGGAAAGCGAACGGGTCCTGCCGCCGTACGGATTGCCGTCGACATGATGAACGAGAAGCTGATCTCAAAGGAAGAAGCCGTGCAGCGCGTGGCGCCGGCGCAATTGGATCAGTTGCTGCATCCGGTTCTCGATCCTAACATGCGCAAAGCTTTGCAGAAAATTGCAAGCGGCCTCCCCGCCTCGCCTGGTGCCGCCGTGGGACGCGCTGCCTTCACCTCAGAGGACGCTGTCCACCTGTCGCAAGGGGGCCCGGTCCTCCTGGTACGCAAAGAGACTACGCCGGATGACATCCACGGCATGGACGTGTCCAAAGGCATTCTTACGGCTGTCGGGGGCCTGACGAGTCATGCGGCGGTCGTTGCCCGTGGAATGGGCCGCCCTTGCGTAGTCGGCGCAGCATCAGTTGCCGTCGATGAGGAAAGAAAAGAAGCGAGCATTTTATTCGAAGGCAAAAGGACAGTCGTTAAACAGGGCGATTGGATCTCGCTCGATGGCACACTGGGCGAGGTTTACCTGGGGCAATGCAAGACCAACGACCCCGATCCGAAATCGCATTATTTCGCGACCTTCATGGAATGGGCTGACGAGTTCCGCGGCGACTTTGGCGTCCGTGCCAACGCTGACGTCCCTCGCGACGCGAAACAGGCACGTCTATACGGTGCGGAAGGAATTGGCCTTTGCCGCACCGAGCATATGTTCTTTGCAGAGGACCGTATCGCATACATGCAGGCGATGATTCTTGCGCGCGATGAAAAGACGCGCCGGAAAGCGCTCCAGAAACTCCTGCCGATGCAGCGGAAAGATTTCGCCGGGCTTTTTCAGGTCATGGACGGTTTTCCTGTCGTGATCCGCACGCTCGATCCGCCCCTGCACGAATTTTTGCCGAAACGCGAAAACCTGATGGTTGATATCGCCAAGCTTCCGAATGCATCGTCGAAAGAGAAAAAGGAGATGGCAGCGACGTACGGCGTTGCAGTCGGCGAATTGAAAAAGCATCTGCCGGAACTGCTGAGGCGCGTGGAAGAGCTGCATGAATTTAATCCGATGCTTGGCCATCGCGGGTGCCGGCTTGGAATTACCTATCCGGAGATCACGGAAATGCAAGTCCGTGCAATTTTTGAAGCAGCCGTTGCAGTCGCGAAGAAAGGCATCAAGGTTATTCCGGAAGTGATGATTCCTCTGGTAGGCAGCGTGAAAGAGCTGGAGAACCAAAAGGCCATTGTTACGAAGATCGCGGACGAAGTGCTTGGGAAAGCTGGCCTTAAGGAAATGAAGTATCACGTTGGCACGATGATTGAGATTCCGCGCGCGGCTCTTACTGCGGACGAAATCGCTAAGGAAGCTGAGTTCTTCAGCTTCGGCACGAACGATCTCACTCAAACGACGATGGGTCTTTCGCGCGATGACTACACGAAGTTTTCCAAGCAGTATGAAGACTTGAAAATCTTCAAAGCAGATCCGTTTGCCGTTCTGGATCAGGATGGCGTTGGCAAGATCATTGAGCACGCGGTAAAGCTTGGCCGTAAGGCGCGTCCTGACCTTGAAGTCGGCATCTGCGGCGAGCACGGCGGAGAGCCGAGTTCGGTCGAGTTCTGTTACCGGACCGGGATGGATTATGTGTCTTGCTCACCGTATCGCGTTCCGATTGCCCGCCTTGCAGCGGCGCAGGCCGCAATTGCAGGTGATGGGAAGGCCGAGGCGCAAAGAACAGCGTAAGGGGCGGTATCACAAGCGCCCCCATGAAATCATTCACCGGATCGAACAACCGCTCGGCAGTCGAATCGCTCGGTCTGGTCGGCCTGCCCGCTCCGATCCGCGAACTGGCCGCTCAATCATGGGATGCGTTGATTATCGGTGCCGGGCACAATGGACTAACCTGCGCGGCTTATCTCGCAAGTGCCGGTAAACGTGTTCTGGTTCTCGAAAGCCGGGACCGCATTGGCGGTGCGTGCACGATTGAAGAGCCTTGGCCAGGCGTTCGCATGTCGCCCTGTGCTTATCTTGCCGGCTTGCTGCACCCACTTGTCATCGAAGAACTGAAATTGCCAGAGCGCGGGTACGCATGGACACCCGCCCTGAATGGCCTGTTCGTTCCGTTTGACGACGGTACCAGCATCCAACTCTATGATGACGACGAACGATGTGAAGCGGAGCTGACTCGCTTCTCGCCTGGTGATCTTAGGGGATGGCGCGCAATGTCCGATGTCATCCGCCGGTTGCGCGATGCGCTCCGTCCAGCAAACAAGAAAGATGTCTGGATCGGCGAGCCGCCGACCCGAGAACAGCTTGAGGATCGTCTCGGGAACGACGAGGAAGCACGCGCATTGCTGTTCGGATGGTCAATGGCAGAGTTCGTCGAGCATTATCTTTCAGACGAGCGCCTTCGAATTGCATATCTCGGTCAAGGTGTCATTGGCACCAATGCCAGCCCGTTTCACCCAGGCACAGCATCCATTCGTTTCCATCACTCGTCTGGCAGGCTCGGCGGTTTCCCCGGAACCTGGGGTTACGTTCAAGGCGGAATGGGCATGGTTTCATTCTTTCTATGCGATGCGGCGCGGGACGCCGGGGCGATCGTCGCAGCGGGTGTTTCTGTATCGAAGATACTTCCGGGCGAAGGCGTTTTGCTCGAAGGTGGAGAGTGTATCAGCGCGCCCGTTGTGATCTCCAATGCCGATCCGAGGGCAACGCTGCGCCTTCTAGGCGATACGGCCGACTCACGCTGGCGGGAACAGGTGCAGTCCATCCCCATTGAAGGCTGCACGCTCAAGCTCAACGTCTGGCTGCGCGAATTGCCCAACTTCCGGGCGCGGCCTGGCAGTTGCGAGCCGCATCACTTCGGACAGATCAATACGCCGCTTACGAAACAGGAGTGGAAGGACGGGTACGCTGCCGCTCGCGAGGGCCGATTGCCCGATCGCCTGTGGACTGAGCTCTACTTCCAAAGCGTGCACGACCGCAATATTGCCCCGCCGGGGACGCACACCATGAGCGTGTTTTCACAGTACGTGCCTTACACATTCTCGGACGGTACATGGGACCAGCATCGGGAGGAAGCCAAGCAGCGCGCGCTTGCAGCCCTTGAACGTTTCTGCACAAACATGCCTCACGCGGTGATAGATGCGCAAGTGCTTGGGCCTCCCGACATCGAGAAAAAAGTGGGCTTGACCGGAGGACATATCTTTCAGGGTGAGTGCTTGCCTCAATATATGTGGAGCAACCGTCTTCGAGCGAAGACGCCCATGCCTGGTGTCTATCTTTGTGGAGCATGCACGCATCCGGGTGGCAGTGTCATCGCGATCAATGGGCGTAACGCTGCTATGGCCGTACTCGCGGATTCCTAACTCTGCGCCTCGCTTTGAGCCACTGATTCAGGGCGAACAACGCGACTGCTACTGGGAACAGCGCGAGGTAGGACCAATAAGCGATCAACGGCGGCAGTCGAGGTAACACGGTCACATCACCAATCGCCCGGACTGTATTGCCTCTCGCTTCTATGTCGACCGTGAGATGCCAGCTGCCGGCTGACAAAAAAACGATTGGAGCCGCATACAACAACTTATTGGTCGCCTGTGCTCGTGTCGCGATTGCCTGAATGCCGGGCTCGCCCGATTTTGATAGCTGAAGAACGACACCACAGTTGAGCACGTCAGTACGATCGTCGGTCTTTTGCACCATCACGCTCAGATCCGCCGGACCAACTCTAAGCGGTACCGGAGCACTGAACACGGTAACGGTAAATGGTCCAGCCTGCTTCCGAAATTGAACGGTGCCGCCATCCGCAAACAGGACCTGGGCTGCGAGGCAGAAGCCAATGGCAAGGCGAATTCTGCTCAATGCAGCATGCCGCGCATTTGCATCGGCTGAAATAGAATCCAGACTCCCGCGACGTACAGTCCACACGCGACGATTGCCCAGGGTGTTAGCAGGCCCCAAGCAGCTCGCACGCGCCCGGCATATTGCATCGCGACTCGCCAACTGACATATAGGGTTAGCAGTAGCCCGGCATCGAGCGCCACCAACTGCAGCGGCGTAAGCCACGCCGGAACTGCTGCTGTCGGAAAGGACACCATTGTGCCTGCGATCGCTCTTTGCATTGCCGGCCAAGCGGTTTTCCAGCTTGTCGCGATGTGATATAGCAGGTGTGCAACCCACATCGCAAACCCAATCGGCACGAATGCAAATACAAACTGCCGGGCCAGATCGGCAACGGGCACCGATGGTCGCAGAAGCCGATTCAAAGCCCCGCAAATCAATACGGTCAAGAGCGGCACGATCAATGCGCCCGCAACCACAAACGCTCCCACAATGAGCGGCATCATATGCGGGCCAAAGCGGATGTGCCAGCCGTGCTCCCATGCCATTACCGGGCCAATCATGCCCGCTGCATTCACGAATGCACCAAACACAATCAGGAGCGCTAAAGCAGCTAAATCGCTCCGTTTCGACAACCTTCCGAGGGAGGATCGATGCGGATCACTTATTAAGGTTTGTGCCGGTACAGTTGCCAGCAGCGCAACATTATCATGGGGACACGCCTTGACGCAATCCAGGCAGAATGTGCAATCAAGATTTCCGGCCTTCTTCGGTTGAAAGAGGTACAACTCGCAACCACGTGAGCGATCGTTGCCGCGAATGCAATCGTGAGTGCGGCAGCTCTGGCAAACCTTGCGGTTCCGAACGCGTATCTCTCCGGGCGAGACAAGCGAGCTTACAAAGTGAAACTGGCCAATTGGGCACACATATTTGCAAAAGCTCGCGCCGCGAAAAATCCCATCGATCACTAAGGCCGCCATGAAATACGAGGCGATGATCCAAGCTGTCAGCCAGGGGCTGTCCCACAAGCCGAATGCCTCATACGCCCATAAATAAATGACGAGCAGCGCCGTAGGGAGCCATTTCGTTCGCAACCAGCGAGGCCATCGCAGGCTGGCGGGAAGCACGATGCGGCCTATATCGCGAACGAACGTGAAGGGGCATACCATGCAGAACAGATTTCCAACGACAAGCAGCGCAACGATAGAGAACACCCGCCAGTGAATCCACGGCAGCACGCCCGCGAGATTGAGCGGGGCTACTTGCGGTCCGAAAAATCCGTCCAGCATCACGACGATTGCGAGCAAAAGCATTCCAGCCTGTGCCACTCGCCGCAGAGCAGGCAGCTTAAAACGGCGTGCCGCGGAGACCAGCCGTGCTGTAGGGGCGCGCTTCGCAACCGGGTTTGGCCGCCTCGCCGGAGAGCCGGAGAATAGACGTACGGCGATAACAAACGCCGGCACGAGATAGATGATCGATCCTGGCACCCACATGATCAACCCCGCAATGGTCTGATCGTCCTGCGCGCTCATGTGACTGGCCCGAACCGCTTCGTAAGCCGGATAGAGCAGCCTGCCCGAAAAAACGAAGAAGGCCGACAGCGCGGTATTCAGAATGTCGCCCAGAAGCAGTAACGGGATGGCTGTCCAGCGCGGCCAACGTGCTCTCCCGGGGAATGGCTGCACGACTGGCCACCAAAATAGAATGCCTGTCCAGAAGAAGCACGCATGCTGCGTACCGTGCCAGGACGGCGAGCGCAACGCAAGCTCATAGATTTTCGGCAGATGCCAAAAGATAGTGCTCACCGCGAAAGCAAGCAGAGCGATTGGCGGCGAGGTTAGCCATCTGAGCGTTCGTTGCAACGCCGGCCACGACAGAAACGGACCCAGCCCTTCCTTCACGAATGCCCGAGGCAACCCACGCAAGAGGGGCAGCGCGGGATGTCCGAGCAAGAGCAGAGGCGGCGCGACCACCATAAGTAGCAGATGCTGTGTCATATGTGCCGAGAGGAAGAGGGCATCAAACGCATCGAGCGGCGATTCGGTCGCTAGAAACACGACGCCCAATCCGGCAAGGAATGCGCTCAGCTGTATATAATCCTTCTCACCGCGTATGAGCCGCCGCCCTCGCCTCCAGCCGCGCACATAGATAACGGCTGTCACAAACAGGATCACGATCACGCGCGCGTCGAGCGTCCAGGATGTCAGCGCGGCACTTGCAACGGGGTTCACGGTATCAATGACTCAGGACCCCGGGCGGTCTCGCCATGGCCACGTCTCGTGGCAAGCGGTTCTCAGGCCGGTTCGAATTACGGACGGGCGGCACAGTCCGCGGTCGCAGCGTCTCCATGAACGAAACCAGCGCATCGACCTCCGCAGGGCTCAATTTTTTTCCGTAAGCCGGCATGTTGCCGCTGCCTTGAATTACCTGCCGGACCATCTCATCTCTGGTCAGCACCGCTGCGATTCCATCGAGCGCCGGACCACGCTCTCCCCCTTCTCCTCCGAGCGCGTGGCAATTTCGGCATTGCTTATTTTGAAAAATAATCGCGCCATGCAGCTGCAAAGGCGTCCGAGCCTTGACATAATCCGCGGGAATCGGCGCCCCGCTCCAGTCCGACATGTGCGGGGACCAAGGTGACGTCTCGCCCATATATGTCAGGACGCCAAGCACCAGCATAATGAGAACTACGCTCAACACAGCGACCGGCCTGCGTCGTGCGCTCTTCTCGCCCGTTCCTGAGATGAACGGAAGCGCAACCAAGAACGCGATCATTAGCAGCGGTGCGCCAAACAATACGAGCACCTCCATCCAATCCGGGACGAGCGCCAAAGCTGCGAATACGGAAAGGAAATAAAAGTCCGGCCGCGGATTCGTATCCACGATGGTCGGGTTGGGCGGCCCAGCCGGGCCTTTCGGTCCGAAGATGAGCGCGCAACCCAGTATCCCCACAATCACGAGCGCCGCGAAAATCAGATCCTTGCCAATCGCCTGCGGTACGAACGGCACGCCTTCCTTCCTCAAGATCTCGGCGTACTCGGCATCGTAGGTCGCTTTGTGTACAGGATGCCCTGGCTTGGGATATTCATTGATGCCCTTTGTCAGTACCAGCCGCAAGTGCATACTGACCACCGCAATGATGAGCCCCGGAATGATAAATACGTGCAGGGTAAAAAATCGGGACAGAGTTTCGCCCGCGATGATAGGTCCGGCGAGGAGCAAATGAACCAGCTGGGAGCCGATGAGCGGCACGCGCCCCGTGACCGACGCCCCAATGCTGAGCCCCCAGTATGCATCCTGATCGAAGCGCATCACCTCGCCCGTGAAGGCCATGCCCAACGTGAGCAGCAGCAAGAAGACGCCGCTGATCCAGGTCATCTCCCGTGGATACTTGTACGCGCCGAACAGAAACACCTGAATCATGTGCATCGTCATGATCGCCACCATGAAATTCGCGCCCCAATTGTGCACGGCCCGCAGATACCAGCCGAGGAATTGAGCGTGATTGAGATATTCCAGGCTGGTCCACGCCTCATTCGTCGATGGGATGTAGACGAACGCAAGGCATGCGCCCGTGATGACCTGAATCACAAAGCACAACAGCGTGGCACTGCCGAAGACATAGAACCAGCTCCCGGCGCTCGCCGGCACTTCGTGGCCTGCGGTCGAAGCAAACAGAGCAGTAAGGTGGAGCCTGTCATCGAGCCACACTGCGATCTTTCTAAGCGTGTGCATCTACTCTTCGCTGCTCTATGCCGGGCTTGCCAGGGTCGGCATTTGGCCGCCCTTTATCCAAAGATCGCCGTTCTCCACTTTATACGTGTACTGAAAGAGCCCTCGTGGCGGTGGTCCTGATGCGCGCGTCCCATCTTCGTAATAGATTCCGCCGTGGCACGGGCACATGAAAAGCCCCGATTCCTGAAACCACCGCACCGGGCAACCCAAAGGGGTGCAGTTGATCGCGAACACCTGAAATTGATTGGATTGAACATGCCGCACCCAGCAGGGAATGTTCGCCGTCTGTCCATCCCATGGACGCGTGTATGGATTTCGATACGTCGCAATGCGCGTCTTCCCTTCCGGAAAGCTCTCGAGCGGACCTAGCGAGATCCAACTGCGCGGATCCTTTCGCTCCGCAAAACTCGAGAACACGAACCCAACCAGCGGTATCGCAAGCAGCACTCCAGCCGCAACATTGACTGCCACCCCTGCCTTGAACAGCCAATCGCGCCGTGATGGAGGATTACTCTCCTTGACCTTTTCCGGCTCATTGCTTGCTTCGTGCATTCCCGATTCCCTTCCCCGCGCTGCCCTGATTTCCAGTGTGATTCTGCGGGCTTCCCGGTCCGTTTCCGCTGCCTTCGTTGCCGGTCGTCTTCGCACCGCTCTCGCCGCCGCCGTTTTCGAGAACACGCGCCGAAGATTGTATGTTCTGTGGACGCAATGAAACCAGGTACGCGACGATGTCAGCAATATCCTGATCACCTAGGGCGTGGCCAAGATTCAGAAATCGCCAGTCGGGCATGCCGAGGTCTGGCCTCCCAATAATGATAGACGTCCGCAGGCCTTGATTACTGACGAGGGCCAAGAAAGACGGATCAGAAACCGGACCAACCTTCGCGCCTTTGCCGTGGCACATGAAACAGTTCCTCACAAACAACTTTTTCCCGTGCCCCGCATCTCCCGAATCGTCCTCCGCGCTATAGGACGGAATCTTCACGCTCTTCAAATTTGCGCCCTTTCCCCAGTTCTGCTCAATCCCATTCACCAGCGCCGACACCTGCTTAGGATAGAGCGGACCACCTTGGCTACGAGCCCAGGCAGGCATCGCCGTTCCGGGAACGCCGTTCTCGATTGTCCGCTGCAGCGTGTTTTTTGGAATGAGCGCAAGATACAGGGCGTTGTTCAACGGTCGTCCCGGACCATTCTTCCCGTCGATGCCGTGACAGCCTTCGCAGTTTTCGCTGAAGAGGATCTTGAAATCCGTGATATCCGACGGCATAACGGGCGGTTGGGTTGGCCTGCCGCATGCGGCAGCACACAAGAGAAAAGCACACACACCACAAAGAGACAACCCCGCTCTGCCCGGCCCAGCGTAGGCAGCGGGGGTCATCATTGCTGGTCGTCCTCGCGCGGCCGCATCACGCCAGGCGTCTCAAGAAACGCGCGCTCGGCGAGATCCCACGATTGCATCGTATGAATCATCGTGCTACGTGCGATGACATATCCACCGACCAATCCGAACCCTAGCTGGCACGCCACGAACCACGGCCAATTGATGCGCCCCACCATGGCCGGGTTAAGCATATTGAGCGCCGTCGCAACCAAGCCTGTCCAGAACAGCGGGACCAGAATTCCCGCCCAGAATGGCGCGTATTTCGGGAACATCGGCAGCATCACCGCGTACACGACTCCGACCAAAATCGAGATGACACCGTGGCCCACCAAGGCCGCAAAGAATGCGACCGCGTTGAACGCTCTTAACTGTTCCGTTGTGGCGTTGCCCAGGTCAGGAATAACGGAGCCAGCGAGCAGGTTGATCGGATACCAGATACTGTGTTGCGCGATCAGCCCGTAGAGGCACGCGAGGCCGGCCATCACCGCGCCTCCCGCCAAGCCGCCCCAAAAACCCGCTGAATAAGGATGGATTTCTTCCGGGATACGCACGCGGTGCTTACCTTCGCCCGCCTTCAAGCGCACCACCGAGCGCGCCTCCACCATAATGGGCGCTGGACGCAGCGCCGGCTCGATCGGCACCTCTTCGTGCTCTTCAACCGGAATTACATCTCGCCACCAGCCCACGGCCGCGCGCATCGCGATGACCAGACCTACAAGGCTGACTACGTACTGTGTCACCATGCCCGCAAACAGCAGCGTCACACCGAACGCAAACACCATCGGCCAAAACGTGGGAGCTGGCATTTGCACGTGAGTTTGTTCGCTGCGTTCTCCGGCCTCTCCATGATGAGTTTCATGTGCCATAAGCGGATTGCGTTACCTATCTGCCGATGATGTACACGACGGTGAATACAATTACCCACACTGCGTCGACAAAGTGCCAGTACCAGGACAGAAACAGCACGCGTCTGAATTGCGTATGAATCGGAAATCCCAGCAGCGTAACGATGAACACCACCATCAGAAATGTCAATCCCACAACCACGTGACTCGCATGTAGTCCCACCAGAGAGTAAAAGGTTGTCCCAAAGAGATTCGTGCTGATGGTCAGGTGGTCGTGGTAGATCAATTGGCGCCATTCGATCGCCGTATAGGTCAAGAAAATTGCGCCAAGCAGAATCGTCACTGCCCACCAGAGCTTGAAACGCCCCAGTTCATTTTTTTTTAACGCATGCTCGGCGAAAACGATGGTCAGACTGCTCGAAAGCAGGCAAATTGTGGCAACAACGGGAATGTCGAGGACATCTTTCGGGTACGGCCCATTTAGACTCTTGCCGATGTAAACGAGATACACAACGACAAACATCAAGAAGAGAGCTGTTTCCGTCAAGATCAGGAAGATTACCCCGATTGTGCCTCGATCCGGCAGGTTCCACTGCCCTTCGAGGGATTCAGGACTTCGCGGTAGCGCAGTTGAGGCTGCCATGACTCCCCTCTACTCGAACTTCCAATCGGGATCTTGAGGATGCTTGAGATCCCACAAAGGCCGACTGCTACGCACAACCGGGAGCTTCTCGAAGTTGTACTCCGGCGGTGGCGATGTTGTTCCCCACTCGAGCGTCCAAGCGTCCCAGGGATCGTCACCCGCCGCCTTGCCCGATGTCGCCGACTGAATGACATTCCAGATAAAAAAGAGGAGCCCCGCCGCCTGGAAGATCACACCGATGGAAGCAATCAAATTCAAAGTCTCCCAACCACGCCCCGGTGCGTACGTGTATATCCGCCTCGGCATTCCGAGAAAGCCCGCGAAGTGCAGCGTGATGAAAGTCATATTGAAGCCGATGCAGAACAGCCAAAAGTGCCACTTTCCGAGCGTCTCGCTGAGCATTTTGCCGGTTGCCTTCGGAAACCAGTAATAGATTCCCGCGAAGAAGCCAAACACCAAGCCGCCGATCAAAGTGAAGTGGAAATGGGCCACAACGAAGTAGGAGTCGTGAAGCTGCCAATCGAACGGCGTGACGGCCAGCATGATGCCGGTCAGCCCCGCGACAAGAAACTGCAGCAAGAATGCACAACAGAACAGCATGGGTGTCGCGAAGCGGATTTTCCCGCCGTACATTGTCGCGGTCCAATTGAAGATCTTGATACCGGTCGGGACGCCTACCAACATGCTCGCGGCCGAAAAAAACGTATTTGACCAGGAAGTCATGCCGACGGCGAACATGTGATGCGCCCAAACCCCCATGCTGATGAAACCGATCGCCACTACCGCCCCCACCATCGCTGGCTTACCGAAGATTGGTTTTCGCGAAAAGATCGGGATCACTTCGGATAAAGTCGCGAATGCAGGGAAAATCAAAATGTACACTTCCGGATGCCCGAAAATCCAAAACAAGTGCTGCCACAACACCGCCGACCCGCCGAACTGCGTATCGAAAAAATGCGACCCCAGGAAGCGATCGAGAAGCAGCATGATGATAGCCGCCGACAGCGCCGGGAGCACGAGCACGATCATCCAGGCATCGACCAGCATCACCCACACAAACACCGGCATTCTGCTGAGCGTCATCCCCGGACACCGCATGCACACGCATGTAGCGATCACGTTGATAGCGCTTGCCGTGCTGCCAAGCCCCGAGACCAACACCCCGAGACACCAGAAATCCGTGCTCGCTCCATGTGAAAACGGTTTCTCGGTCAGCGGCGAGTATGCGAACCAGCCTACATCTGGAGCCGAACCAGCGCCCGACAGACCGCTGCCTCCCAAGTAGCTGAAGTAAAGAAGTAGGCCGCCGAAAAGAAAAATCCAGAAGCCGAAAGCATTCAGGCGAGGGAAAGCCATGTCACGCGCGCCAATCATCAGCGGGATCAGATAATTCGACATCCCTGCGACGAGCGGCATGCCGACCAGGAAGACCATGGTTGTGCCATGCATGGTGAACAGCCGGTTGAACGTCGCTGGCCCCACCACGTGATTATTAGGAACCGCTAATTGGAGCCTCATGACCGAGGCCATTAATCCAGCGATCACCAGAAACACCAGCGTGGCAATGACGTACATCAGGCCTAGCCGCTTGTGATCGACGGTAGCCACCCAGCTGTAGAGGCTCTCCGAGAACGAAAACTCGGACGACGCCACTCTTGGCCGCTCCAGTGGATAATCAACCGATGCCAAACTGTACCTCCAGCTATTTGAGACCCTGCAAATACGCTACAACTTGAGCCAGTTCTTCCTCAGTCAGCTTCATGCTCGGCATCAAACAACCGGGTTTCGCCTGCTGCGGATCGTTCACCCAGGCCCGAAGATTGGTTGCGGTGTTCGATAACACTCCCGCGCCAATCGTCTGCCGGTCCATCAAGTGCGTCAGATCTGGACCGAACTTGCCAACTGCGGGTGTGCCTCTCACGGTGTGGCAGTTCACGCATGATAAGGATTCAAATGCAGCTCTCGCTTGGTTCAGCTGCGCATCTTGCTGCGCCGGCCGTTGCTGCTCCGCTGCCCATCTGTTGAAATCGTCTTTCTCCTGCGCAATCACTCGAAGTAGCATGTTGGCGTGCTGCGTCCCGCAATATTCCGCGCAGTTGCCCAGGTAAATCCCGGGCTGGCGCGGATCGATCCACAAGAAATTGTCACGATTCGGAATCAAATCTGTTTTTCCTGAAAGCTGTGGCACCCAGAAACTATGGATCACGTCCATGCTCTCGAGCCGCAGATACGTTGCTGTATGCGCGCCTCCCCCCGATACAGGGACGTGAATCTCATTCGCGGTCACGATTCCGAAATCGGGGTAGTGTACCTCCCACCACCACTGATGGCCAATCAGCGTCACCTTCAAAGTGGATGGTGGGGGGCTTGCATTCTGCACGCTTGCGATGACCCGCGCCGTAACGCCGATCAAGACAAACACAATCAGAATCGGAATCACCGTCCAGGCCACCTCGATTTGATTGCTCCCGTACACCTGCGGGGGTTCCTGCCGTGTATTGTCGTCAGACCGGCGCCGGAATCGCACCATCGTGTAGATGATCAGGCCCGCAACAACCACGAAAATGGCGGCGGTAAGCGCCAGGGTAAACAGAGCTATGTCGAATTCCGATTGTGCCGGGGTCGCGAGAGGTTTGAAGATATTTGCAACGCGGTGCTCAGGAAGCGCAGGCGTTGAGCCCTGGAACAGCGCCAAGGCGGCAAACACGAACATCAAGTCCCCCTCCGGACAAGTAACCACTTTACCCCCAACCCCGAGAGCATACCCCACGAACTTCTACTATCTATTTGCCGTATTCACCGCACGGTATAGTGATGGGATTGCATGGCGCTTGAGGTTCAGCAGAAAGAAGTCGACGGAATTGTGGTTCTCGAACTGCGCGGCCGCCTGGTTGCCGGGCCGGAGTCAACCGAATTCCGCCGTGAAATCACCCAACTCATCGGCACAGACCACAAGAACATTATTCTCGATATGAAGCGGGTCGATTTCATCGATAGCACGGGTTTGGGCACGCTCGTAGTGGCTCATACACAATTGCAAAAAGCAGGCGGTTCGGTGAAGCTGCTGAATGTTTCAAAACGTAATGTCCAGTTGCTGATTCTGACTAAGCTCTCGACGGTATTCGAGATGTTCGATGACGAGCAAACCGCAATAAACAGCTTTTTCCCGGACCGTGAGCAAAAACCGTTCGACATTCTCGAATTCGTGAGAGAACAGGAAGACGGGAAACAGCAGTTGGACACAGAGCCAGTAGGCGCGGCGCCAGCTACCGAGCTGAAGCCTAACACTTAGCAGTTGCCATAGCTATCTGCAGGGCTGCGGTAACCTGAATGCAGGATGGCGAAAATTGGTGAAGTTCTAGATTCGGCGGCTGCGATTGCCAAGGGCATGAGCATCACCTTCAGGGAGATGCTATCCCCTGCCATTACCGAAGAGTACCCGGACGGGCCGGCTCACCTCGAAGAGCGGTTTCGTGGAGCTCACGTTCTTCAGCGCGATGAAAACGGCCTCGAAAAATGTGTCGCCTGCTTTCTATGCGCCGCGGCTTGCCCAGCAAATTGCATATACATCGAAGCGGCCGAGAACACCGGGGAACAGCGCTTCAGCGGTGCGGAGCGATACGCGAAAGTCTACAACATCGATTACAATCGCTGCATTTTTTGCGGCTACTGCGTTGAGGCTTGCCCGACGGACGCGATTACGCACGGCCATGGCTTTGAGCTTGCCAGCTACGATACATCGACGCTGATTTACCGCAAGGAGCAGATGCTGGTTCCGCTCCCTGAAACCGGCGAGGCACCATCGCAACACAGTCCTTTGCCGGCCGGGGCCCCGTAGACTTCAGTCCGGCGAAGTTATGCCAACGGCACCACCAAAATAGGTTTAGTGGTTGGGGCAGTCGAACCTTGGTGCGGCTCTACGGTGACCGCCACAGCGGCGGTGTTAGAAGCGTCCACCGGCACGGGAGAAATATGTACAGATTCGCCGGCCGGATTGGGGCGGAAGACTCCGGCAGCTTGAGGGGCGCCCTTCGCGGGAATGAGCCACAGCTCAAAAGTTTTATCGCCCGGGAGGGCCGGTAGCTGCGATGCCACAAACACCAACCCCCCTGTGCGATTTACAAGCACCCGGCCGTGCGGCACGTTTTCGGCGCGGCCAAATTGCACGGCTCGCGTATCTGACCGGGTCAAAACTTCTATGGCTGAGCGTAATTCGTCTCGCTCGATTCTGACCGTACTCAGCTGCTGACGCATTCTCTGCATCTCAGTCGTCGACCATAGCGATAACGCAGCCAGAGCCACACAAGCCGCGCTCAGCCCCGCCAGAGCAAACGTCCAATTGCGCGATCGTTTGGCCGGCGTGACGCTGCTCAGCACGCGATCCCGTAAGGCTTTCGGCGGCTTTACTGGCTCAGCGAGCGCTGACATAGCGGCGGTAGTTTGAAGCGCGCCACGAACGTGCTCCAAACAATAAGTGCACTCATCCCGAAGGTGTACGTCAATCTCAATGGCCTGCTCGCTCTCGAGCACCCCGAGCACATACAACTCGTACAG
>JBPCLH010000081.1:0-18982 GCA_051003475.1 Bryobacteraceae bacterium | reverse complement strand
TGAGCTTCCGGGATGTCGAAGATCTTCTCGCCGAACGGGGAATCATCGTCTCTTATGAAACGATTCGAATCTGGTGTCAGAAGTTCGGTCCTGGCTATGCCCGAAATCTGAAGGGGCGTCAGGGTCGCCTGGGCGACACCTGGCATTTGGACGAAGTCTTTATTCGAATCAATGGACAACAACACTATCTCTGGCGGGCCGTGGATCAAGACGGCGATGTGATCGACATCCTGGTTCAGCCTCGCCGCGATCAAGGCGCCGCCGAACGATTCTTTCGAAGACTACTGCGTGGACAAGGAAAAGAACCATTTCGGATTGTTACGGACAAACTAAGAAGCTACTCGGCCGCCCTGCGAAGGATTCTGGGCGAAGTCGCCCACGGCACAGAACGATACGCCAACAATCGCGCGGAAGTCTCGCATCAGCCTACTCGCCAAAGAGAACGGCAAATGCGCCGATTCAAATCTGCTGGTCAAGCGCAACGGTTCCTCTCCCTTCACGGCGTCGTCCAGAATCTCTTCCGACTAGGACGGCACTTGCTGAAAGCGACGAATCATCGACTTCTGCGTTTCCGATCCTTCGCCATCTGGCAGACTGTGACAGCGGCCTGAAGCCACTTCACGACAACCAACCACATCGAACCAGAATGACGATTCCCGCCCAAGTTGACAATGCCCTGCTGTGGCTCATGATGGAATTGACACTGTATTCGTCTTAACAGCCGCTGGGTGAGCTACCGCCCTTGGACTTACAAGCGTTTTTCTTGTGATGCAGGATACACAGGGTTTTCAAGAATTGGCAGCCGTGCCCAATCTGAAAAAGCCTTCACCTTGCGTCAGTCACTAACTGATCGACGGGAAAACGAAATCGAGTTGGTCTCCGCGTTTTGTGCCGGTTTGCTGTATCACCCCGGCGGGAAGCTCCAGAACCGAATGCGCCAACAAACAAAGTGAAAAACGCCACGGCACCATAGCCCGGCGAAGCTTGCGAACGCGTCTCTTGCGATCAAGGTACAAAACGTCAATAGGAAATCTCATGCCGCAAGTATGGACCGCTTCGCAAGGAATGATCCACAATCCCTGGCCCGCCAACAGGCTGCTGCGTCCTAGCAGCCCTTTCTGTCGCTTTGCGCTCGTATCAGCTACATCCGCAGATTCAGCAAGAACGCTGTTGCGGGTTACATTGCGCACCAGCATGGCTTGCGGCTGAGTCGCCGTTTTCACCCGACCCAGCTTCATCGCACCTTATCGGGGCGCTGGAGCCGCTGGGGCTGCGGCTGGAGCAGGAGGTGCTGCCGCTGGAGCAGCAGGTGCTGCTTGTTGCACTGAACCAGTCGACATGGAGCCCGAGGTCGAGGTCACAACCAGCGGCTTCTCTGAAAAGCTGTTGATCAAAGACTCGATGGGCATGGACTGCGTGGGCGGGGTCACTGGAACGGGACCCGTGACGTTCTGACCGGGAGTAGCCATCTCTTTCCCCGTATTCGGCTTGAGGAATGGTACGGGGAAAGTCGGTCCAGCGATGGTCTGACCAGCTGCGACCGGACGAACCAGCTGGGGTGTCACGATCACCATCAGTTCCGTATTGGTTCTATTTTTTGTCTTCGATTGAAAGAATTTCCCCAAAATGGGGATGTCTCCGATAAACGGGATTTTGCTGAAATTTTCCGTTTCTCGGTTGTCGAGAAGTCCTCCGATTGCAAAGCTTTGTCCTTCAGCCAATTCGACTTCTGTATTCACGTTCCGGACAGATACACCGGGAACCGTGAAGCCCGAGATCGTGATTCCGTTCGCGTAATCGAGGGCGCTGACCTCGGGCGCTACCTGCAGTTTGATTGTTCCGCGCGGCGTGATGGTAGGGATAAAGTTGAGGCGCACGCCAAACTGTCGAAATTGAATCGTGACTGCGTTCGTTCCGCCCACGCCGCCGCCTTGTACTACCGGGTACGGGAACTCTCCGCCAGCAAGGAAGCTCGCCTGTCTCCCGTTTTCTGCCAAAACATTCGGCTCAGCCAGAGTCTCTACCACGCCCTTCGTTTCCAAAGCTTCTATCGTCGCACCGAGATTTAAGTCCGGACGAAAGAAGAACAGGTTGAGGAAGTTGGTAAAAGTAGCCGTGACTCCATTGCTGCCTATGCCCTGGTTACTAGTGCCCGAATTGCTCAAGGTTGGCGGTGAGAATTGTTGCGTGGTCACCGATCCTATCGTGTTAGTCGCGCCAGTGCTAAAAAAATTCATTCCTAGGTTTTTGAGTAAGCTGCGATCCACGCTTGCAAATCGAACTTTCAATAGAATCTGCGCGTCCGGAGCCGGCACATTGACGTAGAGGAGATTCACAGGTTTCCCGATGGCAGACGCAATGGCCATAGCGCGATCGGCACTCGTCAGGTCCTTGGCCGTACCGCGCAGAAAGACTAAATCGTTTTCAACGCTGACGTCGATCTTTTGCCCTGGCAACTCTCTGCTGATTTGCCTCCGGAGAGTTTCACTACGATTATTGTTCCCGAACCGGCTGGGCTGCACGAGGACATCGAAAAACAACTTGCTGCCGCCCTGCTGCCAAATGATAAGACTCGTCTCGCCCGACGCTTTTCCGTTCACAAGCACTTCCAGCGGACCGACAGCTGTCGCTTCCGCGATCTCACCAAAGCCTACGGAAACGCGCTCAATGGGGACCGCGCTGTTAATGATGACGGACTTCCCCACGTTCACGAAAAGTTCATTCGGCGACTCTTCCGAGCTTTGCCCCGAGGCCTGTGCCTGTGGATTGGCAGGCGCGGTTTCCGGCTGCTGCGCATCGGCAGCGGCGGGCATAAAAAAGAATAGAAGCGAACCGGCCACGATCACGGCGCTCGCGCGTGCCCAGTTCTGTTTCACTGTTGTTCCTCTGTCAAACCGGATATCCCCTGTCATTATTTGTGCGCTGGATCGCCAAACTTCTCTTCCGTGCGCTTGCCGCCGTTGAAAACCTCGACTAGAAACAAATGCGGAGGAGCTGGCTTCTCTTGAGGTTTTTTGTACACGACCGGGTTGGATTTAGGAGGCGGATTCCCGTCTGAGAACAATCTACCCATCGCAATGGCGGGTGTCTTGGCCGTTTCTGTGTCCAGGGGATTACGCAAAACGAGCTGAATTTTAGTCTGACTGCTTGCGAGACTAAGAAGCTCCCCCTGCTCAGGCGTGACCAGCAGATTCACAACTTGCACCTGTACCGGTTTGCCCTCGTTGTCCTTCTGAATATTAGTCCCAGCAGACAGAACTTTGATGTTTTGCAAGAGCGTCCTCACCCTCGCCCCGTCGCTGGCGGGCGCGCCAGGACCGGTCCCATTTACGAGGACGTCCACGCGCATGCCGGGAACTGCGAATCCGGCTACCCCCACGACATCATCCACTCTCACGGCGCAGGCTCGCATCCCTGGCGGGATAGTTGCAGCCAGCCCTCCTCCGGAACCTGCAGGGGCCAGTCGACTGTCGAGGATCGGTTCACCCTGATAGAGTTGGGATACAACTCCTCGCCCAACAGCCGCTTCTTTTGCGACAAGCGTACCTTTGGGCAGAGAACCTACCCACTCAGCGGTGGTCAAGTCGCCGTCCTTAATCAGAGTGCCGATCTCGAGGTCTCGAGCGGGCACAATGATCCGGGTCGTTTGGGCCTGTGACGTGGGGTGCATCTGCTTCCCGGCCACCCGGTATACGAGATAGCTGGATATAGCTGCCACCACAAACGCTAGAAAAAGAATTGTTGATAGTCTTCTGTTCATGACTGCTTAGTTCCAATCCAATTAGTGGGAATGTTGCCCGCTTTATCGCGCAATTCGCTGCCCACGCCGAAATTACCCAATCACCGAACATTCAACGCTTCCGCAAATCCATTCCCTGCCAGCGTGAACACGCGTTTACAGCGTGACGCAGAAAGTGTAGCGATGTTGACACTCTGCCATCGGTTCCCGTTGGGGATACAAGAGAATTCCCTTTCGGTCATTCCTTTGCAATGATAAAAACTGCTGGTTTCACCAACTCTATCAAACCTGGGGTCAGAAGTCCCGCTCCAGGCTTATTTCCGGATGTAAAGCCGTCTTTATCAAACGATGCTTTTCGTAGACACTCCTCGCCCTAAAAGGCGATCCCCGGCCTTTGCCGGATCTGCTGTCCTGCACTGCGCTCTGATTTTGGTGTTGACACTGTGGTCAGTGAAGGCGCCCAACGATGATGAAGCGGTCGGCCATGTCAACCGGAAATACTCGGTACGCTTTCTCCGGCTGCAAACGGCTCAGGAGCGTCGGCAGCGGGCCGCTCCGGGTACGCACCAATCTGAAGCAGTCGCGCTTCGGCAAGCGGCGGGATTGGGGGCCTCGACGCAAGGAACGCAAAACCATGCCGCCTCAGCTTCCGGAAAATCGGATTTATCCGCCCAATCGGCCGCCAAGCGAGAGCATCGGTTATTCGAGTTGCCGCGCACAGCCCGCGTAGACCCCGTCAAACAAACTCTCATACAACTGGACCTGCCTCCCGACATTGTGCTGAAGCACGACATCCCGATTCCTACCGCGCTCTTGTGGACCCAGCGCGATAAAGCTCCGCCTATGAGAAGGCAATTCGTTGCGCCGCCCCTCAAACAGGTCCCGAAGATAGCAAGTTTGCCCGTCCCCGCCATGCTCCAACCTCCCAACCTGGAGGTCAAGGTTGCTGATCTCAACATGGCCTCGGCTGTCGTCAACGACACTGCGCATTTGGCCCGTCCGCCAGCGATGGCGACTCCAGTGTCGAGCGCAGGCCCTGAACCGGCGAAAGAAATCCCGCAAATCAGCGTGGCGGATTCCAGCGAGGCGAGCGCGGCAAATGTAATATCGCTCCCGGAGACTCCTTTACGTTCGAGTGCCACGATCGTCCTTCCGCCGGCAAACCAAATTGCACCTTCCGGGGCTGGGAACGCCGGACTTTCCCCAGGTCGAGAAGGACCGTCGCACGAGGGAACGCCAGGAACGGGCACGCAAGCCCAGGGGCTCAGCGCGTCGGGATCAGGCGGGGGAAGCCAAAATGAAGGAACCGGGGAGAACGGTCCAGGAGCCGGAGTTGCGGGGAAGAGTGGTTCGGGGTCGGGCAACTCGAGCGGAAATTCCAGCGGGACAAGTGCAGCATCCGGTAATGGAAGTGGGAGCGCCCCAGGCCGAACGAAGAGCGGCCCCGGGCTTGGTGGATCAGGTGCTTCGGGCGGATCGGGCGATGGGGATGGTTCGCTGGCCGGTGGCGCCACGGGAGTGACCCGTTTTACATTGCCGAAAGATGGCCAGTACGGCGTGGTTGTGGTCGGGTCTGCGCCTGCCACGCCCTATCCGGAAAGTGTTGGTGCGCTGGGCGGCAAAATGGTGTACACGGTCTACCTCCGCGTGGGGTTACACAAGAACTGGATCCTACAGTACTGCCTACCGAAAACTGCCGAGCAACGGATTACTACAAGAGGGAGTGCTATGCCCTTGGGCGCGCCGTGGCCCTTCCTCATTCTGCGTCCTGATCGATTGACCTCTTCTGGCGAGGATTATGTCGTGTTGCATGGAATGATTACTTCAGAAGGCCATTTCGATCAACTTGCGATGATCTTCCCGGAGGAACTCGAGAAGCGAGAATTGCTGATCAGCTCACTTAATAAGTGGGAGTTTCGTCCGTCCAGCCGGGACGGAGTGCCAACCACGGTCGAGGTTTTATTGATTATTCCTCGAGAGCCGGATTAGGCGGCGTCAGTTTACGAGGGCAACTTGCCTAACAGGGGTAAGCGCGGCGGGATTGAGGTTCATTCTGATTGTTCCGCTTCCCCCCAGAAGCAGCTCATTTGTGATGATCTCACCCTGTATCAGCGTGCCGCTGCCTCCGTTACCTTGCATCTGGACGAGTTGGTAACGGGTCGCCGTGGTTACGGCAAGTGAGTTGTTGATGTATATGGTGCCTGTAAGCGACAACGCACCGCCGCCCCCGATCTTGTGGTCGTCTGTATTCTTCGTGATGTGGGCAGGTGCACTCCGATCCTGAAATAACAGAATGCCTTTGTAAGCAGACCCGGAAGGCGACCCCACGAGAGTAGCGCTTCCATTGCTTCCTACCGTAAATACCCCGGTGCCGGTGTTGTACACGAGCATGTTCCCAGTCCAGCCAGTGCCAGTAGTGCTGGCGCCGGTGTCAGTGAATCCGGTGGCCATAAACATATCTCCGTTCGCCGAACCTCCAAAACCGCCACTCGTGACGTAATAGATGCCGGGTTTGAACACTGCTGTCTCATTTTTCACACCGATTCCACTGGCATATAAGCCAGGAGAGTAAAGGTTGCAAGATTTGCCCGGGGATGCGGGGCAACCGCTCACGCCAATACCTAGAGCGGTTTTTGCAGGTGCCGTACTAGGAATTGGGGGCGGATTGACATCTGCCAGGGGATCCAGAATCGGCGAGGCCGGCTGAATGTAAGTACCTTTGCTTCCATACGACACAGTGAACAGAGATGGACTGGGGCCGCCGTAGTCACCAAAATCCGCTCCGGTTCCACTACTGCAGTCGCCTGGATCGTTCGGTCCAGCGTGAGACAGATCAACAAGATTCGAGTTGCCCGATACGTTCTGCGTGGCTGCATGCTGAGAGTTCACTTGAATGCTTCGTTGAGGCCCTCCGCAAATCTGAATGGTGATGTTTCCGTTGCCAGAGAAAGTACTTGGGTTCGTCGGGTGCGTGATGATGATCGGCACTGGCGAGACGGTGCTGACGATCGCGGCAGTGCCGCTGGCACTGATGGTTGAGACAGTCGGGCCGAGCAATCGCATCAGTGTAGTATCCACGTTTCTTTGAACTTTGACACGGATTAAGGTTGCCGGACTGGCGAGAGGTGCGGTCGGGACGCCCACAGTCGCCGCTGACGGGAAATCGACCGTAACTGTATCCGCCGCTGTGTTGAACCGGTTCATCGTCTGCGCATAATAACAGGGAGTTCTGGCGTCACTGGTGGCGCACGTGAAAGTGGCGCCGGTCGAGAATCCGTGGGTGTTGCCGACAACGCTATTGGTGCCATCGAAGATGCTTAGGATACCGGCCTGCGCTCCGGCGTCGGCGGCGGCCTGTGCCATCTGGCGCTGGGCGTACAGGTGCGAACCGTCAACAGCCAGCCCTGCGGCGCCAAGAACGAAGATGCTCAAGGCAACGACGACAAGAATGACAGCTTGTCCAGCTTCATTCTTTTGCTTTCGAACAGGTATTTTCAAAATGTAATTACCCCCTGACTACTGCTGCCGAGATTCACGCTCAACGGGAAATAGGTCGAAAGCGGATCGTACGGATACACGACGGTAACGGTAACCATGGTTCCAACGGCACCGCCTACGCCCGACGGGGTTATGGTTGCGCTCGTCGCCGTCAGAGGAGCTGCACTCAAATAGTTCCGCACGACCGTCTGCACGTCCGAATTGGTCGCAGCCGAATTTATGCCGTGAACCTCGGCGTACCGCACACCTGCCTTGGCGGCGTTGGCAACGGTCGTGTACACGAGAATCATCCGGCCGATCTCAACGACGCCAAGCAGCAACATCACGAGCAGAAAGGCGCATAGGCTAAATTCGATGAGGCTCTGGCCACGCGAATCGCCAAGGCACCTGATGCGGCAACGTGTCCTCAATTGAGTACCCTCATTACGGTGCGAATATGGATCGGGCTTGGCGGAACGAAAACGCTCAACGCACCCGAGCTGAACGCTGGAATGAAGGAAGTATAGGTGTAAGTCACGTCGATTGCTACGGAGGTAAATGTCGACCCGCCTACGCCAGTAACCGTTTCTGGATCTTGCGGAGGCACCGGAGTGCCGCCGGCGCACGCCGCCGGTGGCGATCCCAAAGGCGGAAATACCACCGCAGTTCCGTTTTGGTTCTCGCAGATGGTTACAGCGGGGTTGGTCGAGCTAGCGCCCGGCAGCGAGGATGTCTCGTTTTGGATCATAGTTTTGATCGCAGCGAGGGTGGCGGTAGTCGGATAACCTTCGTAGGCGGAGCCCATTGCCGCATACTGTGATCCAACGCGGGCGGCATTTGAGACACCAATCCAGTTATAAAGAAAACCGCCGAAATTGACGGCATTGAAGATCAGCAGAAACAGGAACGGAACCAGCAGCGCGAACTCGACAAGCGCCTGTCCCTGCGCTCCAGCAACTTTGCCGAGCCCATCACGTAATTGCGGCATGCGAACGGCAGTACGCATGAACCGCTCCAACGCTTTTCGATCTTCTTTCACATGTAGCATAAAGTTGACACCGACTCCATCAGCACCATGGCGCTCCTGCGATTGCCCTTGAATGTTTCAACCAACTGAGAAATCGCATGGCAGTGTGCTCCGGACCCATTCTGATTCAGCCTGAAGCGGCTTTACGCTCCTCGGTAGCCCGGCCTTCTTTCAGATATTCTTCCATCTCCTCTGATGGACAGATCAGCAACTCATCACCGACTTGCGTCTGGGACGAGTAGATCGTGCGAGTCGGCAGCTCCAGAACACTCGAACAATTCCTGCGAATGGGTCCGATCCGAAAACTGCCAAAAGATTCGACTGTGTGAATCACCCGATGATTGGAATCGAGGTAGATCAAATCGACCGGAACGAGCACCCCGATACTGTGAACGCCTTGGGACGGAATCACCCAGATTCCTTCGTCGGACTTCAGCCGAAGTCTGCCGAGCAATCCCTTGAGGCGCGCGAGATGAGTGTCCGCCGCCGCGACACTCAAGCTCAAGAACGACTCCCGCGTCTTGTTGAAGACACAGTAGCCCTTACGCAATGTTTTCTTTCCGCCATTCAGTGGCAAATTCTACCTATTCCTCGATTACTTAACGCGCGTTCGACGACGCTGGATGAGAAAAATAAGCACTATCACGAACAAAACTCCGGCGATGATCCGGATCAGAGTTGTACTATCCATTTTTTCCTTTCCCTTTTCTGAGCTACTTGAGCCACTTCGCAAAGCCCTCCGACATGATGATCGCGGCGGGGCCAACCACTACCACAAACAAGGACGGGAAGATGAAAAGCACCAGCGGAAACACCAGCTTTACCGGTGTCTTAGCTGCCTGTTCCTCCACGTGTTGGCGACGCTGAGTCCGCAGTGTGTCCGAGTACACCCGTAACGTTTTCGCAATACTCGTGCCGTATTGATCAGCCTGAATCACTCCTGAGACAAGCGCGCGAATCATATCGATATCCACCCGTTCCGCGAGATCCCTCCAAGCATCGACTCGCGGGCGGCCCGCACGTTGCTCAAGGATCACTAAGCCCATCTCGTCAGAGATCTCGGGTTGGCTGGCGCGCAACTCCTCAGCCGACCGGGCGAGCGCCTGGTCCATGCTCAATCCTGCTTCGATACAGACCACCATCAAATCCAGAAACTCCGGAAGGCCAATCCGGATCTCCAGTTGTCGCTTCTTGATCAAGTGGCCCAGCCAGAAGTCAGGGACTAGATAGCCCATCCCCAACGCCAGCGCATACACAAAAAAAGGGCCGTAGTGGCTGACTCCGGTCGTCGCGGCAAGAACAACCAACCAGAGAGGAACCAAGAGCTTGGCACCGTAGAAAACCCTCAAATAGGAATCTTCCCTGTAACCAGCACGAACGAGGCGTTTCTGGGTGACCGAGACCTCTTGCGTACTCTTCGGCAACACCTTGTCGAAGGGCCGGACCACCGCCTTGAGGGACTCTCCCGGGCTTTTCTTTCTTAGCCGGCTCAGCCAATTCTCCTGCTCTGAGTGCGGAGCGATCACAGCCGACAGACGCTCCAGCATGGCTGCGCGGTAGAACATTAGCAGCCCGGCGCTACCGATCAGCAGGAAAATCGCGATAAACGCAAAAAGAGCAAGGCCCATAAACAATCCTTCAGACTCGTATCCGGATAATCTTCCGGATGATCAGCGCTCCCACCAGCGTCATGACGGACGCCGTATAAAGCATTTTTAAACCCATCGGCCGTTGCCAAAGCAGGCTAATGTGCTCTGGGTGGATCAACCAGATAAGGAACCCTAGACCCAGAGGGAGGCAGGAAAGAATCCATCCCGTAAGGCGTCCTTGCGCGGTCTTCACCCGGATCTCTTTTTTAAGCCGGAAGCGCTCACGGATCACGTGCGCGCATTTGTCCAACACTTCCGCCAAGTTTCCGCCCGTTTCTTTCTGAATCAGAATGGCCGTGACGAAGATCCGCACATCCTGGATGGGAATGCGCGTCGCCAGATTTTCCATTGCCGTCCGTAACTCGAGACCATAGTTCTGCTCGTCATAACAGATGCGGAATTCCTTCCCAATTGGATCCGCCGCTTCACGGCCCACGACGCCTATAGCCGACACCAGGCTATTTCCGGCTCGCAATGCGTTAACGATCATTTCGAGGCTCGCAGGCAGTCCCTCCTCGAATTTTCGGGATCGCCTATTCCGCTTGAATATCAGGTACAGAAACGGCCCAGCCGCGGGGAGCAATCCGACGATCAGCGACACCACAAGCACACCTGTTCTTAGGTAGACCAGGTAGGCACCTACTACCCAGCAGGTCAGGGACATCAGCAAAACTCCGCCTGGAGTCAACGAAACTTCCGCTTGATACAGTAACCGCCGCAGCTTCGGCGTAACCTCAAACTGCACAAGCAAGCGATTCAGCAGTGGAATCGAGCTCAGGAGTTCTTTTTTCCGGATGTCTACGAGCTCGTCTTTAGGCCCGTGCCCGGCTGTCGCCAAAATGGCATCCAATCGGCTCAAAGTTTGTTTGGTCCTTTCGGACGCGCCTGCTCCGCTGGCCGTAAGCAAAAGAGCGGCTACCAGAAACACGCTTAAGAAGACCAATACCGCGAGCAGCATGTTTCTTTATCCTCCCGTATCCTCAAGCCACTTCCATCGTAGTTTCAAACAGGTTGCCTGCCAGCATCACGCCAGATACACGCAACCGTTCCAGGAATTTCGGGCGGATGCCGGTGGGGCGAAATGCTCCAATCACGTTCCCGTCCGGCCCAATGCCTTTGCGTTCGAATTTGAAGATCTCATGCATGCTGATCACGTTCTCGTCCATTCCCGTGATCTCGGAAATGTTTACTACTTTCCTCGTACCATCGCTCATACGCGAACACTGGACCAGAATCGTGAGCGCCGAGGCAATCTGTTGCCGCACGCTGCGCTCCGGCAGGTTCATATTTCCCATAGCCACCATCGACTCGAGCCTTGAGAGAGCATCCCGCGGGCTGTTGGCGTGAATCGTCGTCATCGAGCCCTCGTGACCCGTATTCATGGCTTGCAGCATATCGAACGCTTCCTCGCCGCGAACTTCACCGATGATGATCCGGTCAGGCCGCATGCGCAAACTGTTGATCAGCAGTTGCCTCTGCCGGATAGCGCCCTCGCCTTCCACGTTCGGCGGCCTGGTTTCAAGGCGCACGATGTTTTCCTGGGCCAGCTGTAGCTCGGCGGCGTCTTCGATCGTGACCAGCCGCTCGGTGTTCGGAATGTATTGCGACAGCATGTTCAGGAACGTGGTCTTACCAGCGCCCGTGCCTCCCGAGATCAGAATGCTGATCCGCGCGCGTACGGCGGAGGAAAGGATCTGCATCATTTCCGGGGAAGCGCTTTTCAATACGATGAGCGCGTCGGCCGAAAGAGGACCAGTCCCAAAACGGCGGATCGACAATGCAGGGCCGTCCAGCGCCAGCGGCGGAATGATGGCGTTCACGCGAGAGCCATCGGGAAGGCGCGCATCCACCATCGGCGACGACTCATCCACTCTTCTGCCGACCTTCGAGACAATCCGGTCGATGATCTGCATGATGTGCCGGTCGTCGCGGAATACTACATCCGTCTTTTGCAGAATGCCGCCCCGTTCAATATAGACCCGGTCCTTATTATTTACAAGAATGTCTGAAACCCTCGGATCACGTAACAGCGCTTCCAAAGGGCCTAGCCCGAACACCTCGTCGAGCAGGTCGGTCTGCATCTTGTCTTTTTCCGTCGCGCTCAGCGGCAGCTTCCCGTCCAGAATGATGCTTTGAACCAGGCTGGCGACGGCCTGTCGCGCTTTAGTGTTTTGAATCGTCGACAGCTTCTCGAGATCGATTTTGGATATCAGGGTCCGATGAACGTCCGCTTTAAACTGCTCGAAATTCGGCTTTTCCATTAAGCACCACCCACGTTAGAATCTGGACACAAGTGCCGCATCAGAACAAACCGAACTTCTTTCTTTTTGCCGGGCTCGCCGTTTGACCCGAGGCCGCCGTTGCCATTGCTGCAAAGGCCCGCGCGACCTGGCTCTTCTCTAAGGCCATGGGGACACCGGTATTCTGGGCCCGTTGGGCGGCCGCAAAATCGTTCGGGATCTTCCATTTTGCCGGGCGCGTCAAGGCCTTCGTAATGCTCGCTTCATCAATCTCCGCCGTCCTGGCTATGAAGCGATTCAACACGATTTCGAGTTTGCCGGCATCCGTGCCGCTGAAATAGCGCGACACAAAGCGGTTGGCATTGCGCAAGTCGGCTACGCTCACCTGGCTCACCAGGTACACCGTAGTGGCCATTTCAAAGAGCGCCTCGTACATCTCGATCGAGTGCGATCCGGCATCCAGCACGACGTAAGAGAAATTGTCCCGCGCCAGGCGAAGCAACTTGTCTATTCCATTTTTCGAGGGTTGCAGCGTAGGGATCGTATCCGGCGCCGCCAGTACCGATAGCCCGGAGCTGTGCTTGGCCATCAGAACGGAAAGAAAGTCCGCATCCAGACGGTTTGTGTTCTCGAGCGCATCAAGCGCCGTAAACTTCGGCGCCACGCCGAGCGTCAGGGCGGCATCTCCGAGCTGCAAGTCGAAATCGAGCAACGCCGTCTTGCTGCCCGACTGTCGCGCCAGTGCCACTGCGAAATTGCTCGCCACCGTCGTTACTCCCGAGCCGCCCTTCGCGCCCGTGAAGACGAGCAACTTTCCGGTCGTTCTCTTTTGCCGGCGCACCTCGTCGCGGCGAACGGAAGCGCGCACCAACGCTTCAGCAAGCGAGCTGGGAAGCACGGGCTCCGTCAAAAACTCGCGCGCGCCTGCACGCATGCACCGCACTAGCAATTCAGAGTTGTTGTGAGCCGAATAGACAATGACAGTCACTGACGCGTCGCGCCCGCAAACATTCTCGACTACATCGAGCGCCACCTCCGGATTCGGGTCGAGGTCAATGACAATGACGTCGTGATCCGCCTCGATGATCTCCTCCAGGTCATCGACCTGTGGATAGTGCTTGAGCTCGCGTGCGATGCTCGCCTGCGGCCCGGCCAGTGCTTTCGCGACCGCGCGCCTCCGTTCCTCGTGAGGCCCGATCAGCACCAGCGACAGCGCGCTCATACTCAGCGACTCGGCATCGCGTATCGAGCTGGACATCACGTTCTACTCCCCATCGCCGACACGCGGCTCGCTCGAAAATGGTTGTGGATCAACCAACTATATCCTGATCTGGCGTCGTTTGTCATGGTAGTGCTAAAAACGAAAAAATAGTGCCAATCGCGATGGCGGGAGCATAGGGCATTTTGCGCGCGCAACGATTCCCCAATACGAGCGTGGGGTGAGGCCGGAATCCTCTCTTCCCGAGCCCAAACACCAGGTCGCCCGCGCCGCTCAGGGATTCCTTCAGGAAGCCGCCGCAGATCGCCCAGATCAGCGCCATCACTCCCCCAGCTACACCCATCACCACTAATGCCAAGCCGAGCTGCGCCGGCCCAATCCAGGCCCCAATCGCAGCGCACAGCTTGACATCCCCCATCCCCATGCCGCCCAGCCAGTAAAGTACCCCTAATAAGGACGCCGCGAGCACTATCCCCGAAAGGCTCTGCCCGAGCCCCCTCCATCCGTGAGTGGCGACCGAAACGATGACTCCCGCAACCAGGAACGGCACTACCAGCCAATTGGGAATCCGGCGGCTGCGGATGTCCCAAATCGTGGCAATGACCATCACGATGAGAGTCGGCCACCAGGCAATAGAATGCATAGAATCGAAGAGTCCGAATTGCCAGAATGCCACGCGGACCAGCCCTGCGGACCTGCTCCTCTCGATTCTAGGCGGTCGTAGCCAGCTCGGCGGCGATGTTGTTGAAAGCCGCGTTGATGCCAGTGGCTAGGCTATTCATTCCTGCTATAGCCGCAAAGGCGATCAGCGACACAACCAGCGCGTACTCGATCAAGTCCTGTCCCTCTTCTTGCTTCAGCAGGCTCATCTTTATATATAACTTCAAAAGTAAGTCTTGCACGTTGTTTTTTTCTCCAGCGACAGTAGTTTTGGATTCGTGAACCAGAGTCCGTCGAGTTCTGTGAAGCAATTCGCACGCCACTCCGAGATGCCCAAGAAGCGCTCGATTTCGTTGCGGCTCTCGGAGGTATAGAGTTCGGCTGTGTCAACAACCGTACACAGACGGCAAGTGCCGCTGCCGCTTGTCACAAATTCGAGCAGAGTCGAGAAACGAAGGACATCCCAAGGCTGGGCCTACAATCTTGGATCCATTTGCCCCCCGGCCCCCGATGTGTGGATGTACCGGTTAAGGCTCGTTGCGTGTAACCTCATTGACGCCCGCCGCCCGCAGTGTAAACAGGGGTAGACGTTCCTCAAACTGATGAGCAGCGGAACCCGATGGTTTAGCTCGATTCAGGGGCGTTTGCACTTTGGTTCCTGAATTGCCCTGCACAGTGCGTAATCACTTCGGCAAGAAACACCAAAAAACAGGAGACAAATTGAATGCGAAACACTCTTTTGAAATTGTATGTGAAAGCTCAGATTATGCGCGATTCCTTGAAGGACGAGAGCGGCCAGGACCTGATCGAGTACGCTCTGGTTGTGTCGCTGATCGCCTTCGCGGCTATCGCGGGGATGAACGTGTTGGCCAATGGGATCAACACGGCTTTCAGCAACATCGCCAGCAAGCTCGCCACGGCCGCCTAAGCGAGAAGTTCTACGGGAGGGCGGATGGTTCTCGGATTTCCGCTCTCTCAAACCCGACCGTAAGGCTGGGTGATTCGAACTGTACTGCCCTATCGTCTGGAAGCTGACGATGCGATGGTGTCTGCCACGCGGAGCTGTTGATTCACTATGGGGATTTCGGCGCATGCGGCGCCTGCCGGACCGTCGCTTCTACTCATAGAAATCGGATTGACACTGATCGTGGTCGCGGTCGCGTTCTGCTGGCCGCGTGCCGGTTCCGGGCTCTTTCCCAAACTGGAGAACTGGTTTGCGCAGCTGGCGCGCAGGCGAGTTCTATCCGTCGTTGTGGTCGGCTTTGCAGCCTGCCTTCTCCGCGCTCTGATCCTTCCGCTCTCCCCCATTCCACGACCCTTCATCGGAGATGATTTTAGCTTTCTGCTGGCCTCCGATACCTTCGCTTCCGGACGGCTGACCAATCCCACGCACCCCATGTGGGTGCACTTCGAAGCTTTTCAGCTCACTCACACGCCGACTTATATGTCGATGTATTTCCCCGCGCAAGGAATGGTGATGGCGGCCGGAAAAGTATTGGCCGGGCATCCCTGGTGGGGTATTTGGGCTAGCTGCGGATTGATGTGCGCTGCCATTTGCTGGATGCTGCAAGGTTGGCTGCCCGCTCGTTGGGCGCTACTAGGCGGAATGCTGGCTGTTCTTCGGATCGCCCTGTTCAGCGGTTGGATAGATACCTATACCGGCGGAGCGGTTGCCGCCATGGCAGGAGCACTGGTGCTGGGCGCGGTTCCCCGGATTCGGCGCGCTTTTCGAACTCGCGATTTTTTCTGGATGGCACTCGGGATGGCGATTCTCGCCAACAGCCGCCCTTATGAAGGCCTGCTGGTCTCCGTCCCCGCAGTAATTGCCGTTGCCTGGCGCCTCTTCAGGAAAGCGCACCTGCCGGTGTCCATTCTGATTCGGCGTCTCGCGCCAGCTGTTGCGCTGCTGCTTATCACTCTCACGTTCATGGGCTATTACAACTATCGCGTGTTCGGAAGCCCGTTGACCCCGCCGTACAAGGTAGACCGCGATACCTACGCATCGGCTCCTCACTTCCTCTGGCAATCGCCGAAGCCCGAACCGGTGTATCGCCATAAGGTTCTGCGCGACTTCTACACGGGTATTGAGCTGAAAGAATTTATTGCGGCCAGAAGCCTCCCTGGTTTTCTCGAAGCGAGTGCGAAGAAGATTGCGTTGGCCTTGTTCTTCTTCGTTAGCTTTGCCATGTTCGCGCCGTTGGTGATGCTGCCGCGCGTACTCCGGGACCGCCGTATTCGCTTTCTGCTCGTAACGGGTGGCGTGCTGGCGGCCGGGTTGGTCATCGAAACTTGGTTCAGCCCCCATTACATGGCGCCCTTCACGGCGGGTGTATATGCGATCGTCCTGCAGTGCATGCGCCACTTGCGCTTTGCGCGGCCTAGCGCCCAGCCAACGGGATTGTTCCTCGTGCGTACTATTCCAGTTTTGTGTCTGGCGCTTGCGGGGCTTCGATTGTTCGCCCAGCCGCTGCACTTGCGTCTGGACGGCGATCCGTGGCTGAGCTGGTATGGCGGAGCGAAACCTATGGGTGCCGCGCGTGCCGAGCTAATAACCGAGTTGGAGAGTCAACCTGGACAGCAGCTCGCCATTGTCAGGTACAGTCCCGATCACATTGTCACCTGCTACAACGATTGGGTCGCGAACGCCGCCGATATCGACGGGTCCAAGGTGGTCTGGGCGCGCGATATGGATCCGGCAAGCAACCAGGAGCTTCTCGCGTATTTCAAAGATCGAAAGGTCTGGTTGGTTGAACCCGATTTCAATCCTCCAAAGGTGTCGCCATATCCCACCGAGAATGCGGGGCATGTGGGGCAGAGAAGGTATGATTTGAGGTCCGCCTCTTTACGCGGCGCGAAGAGCGCCGAATGAACCAGCCCGACACTTTGGCGCCACCTCAGGACACTCCCCTGGGAACCGTTGTCACGGAGCAGCCCGAGAGGTTCCAACTCCTGGCGCGGCTCGGTAAGGCAATCTCCTCTTTCCCAGCGCTGATCGTGAGTATTCTTATCGGGAAGGTGTACTGGACCTGTCGCGATAATATCGCCGACCCGGACATCTGGTGGCATCTGCGGAATGCCCAGTACCTCACTGACAAGTTGTCCTTCCCGAGAGTTGAGATGTACTCGTTCACAGCGGCGGGAGCGCCTTGGATCAACCACGAATGGCTATCCGAAATCATCTACTATGGCGCATTCAGGACCTTGGGACTCAGAGGCATTTTCATTGTCTTCGCGTCCGTGCTGATTGTACTTGTGGCTGCGGTCTTTTTTTTGTGCTGGAAGGACACCAAAGATCCGCTGGCTTCGGGCCTTGCGACGATGTTCGGGGGTTTTTTGGCGATGGTTGCTTTTACGCCGAGGACGCAGCACTTCGCCTGGTTGTGTTTTGTGGGTATCTATGCGATTCTGTTGCGCTTTCGATCCGGAAAGCCTGCTCCGCTGTGGGTGATTCCCCTACTCTTCTTCATATGGATCAACTGCCACGGAAGCTGGCTGATCGGACTCGCCGTTTACGCTATTTTCGTCTTGAGTGGATTGGTCAGGCGCGACGTCGGCCAGTTATTGGCCGCGCCTTGGTCTAAAGGCGAGCTGAAGAAACTAATTGTGACGGCTGGTGCGTCCGTTGTTCTCCTCTTCGCAAACCCATACGGCTACCGCTTGGTGCTGTATCCATTTGACACGATTTTCCGCCAACACCTTAATGTCGCCAGTGTGACGGAGTGGGCGTCCGTGGACTTCAATGATGGACGCGGCAAGCTGGTAGCGCTAGTGCTTGGCGCAATTTTTGCAATGGCGTTGATCGGCAGAAAACGATGGCGTTTGGACGACGCAATTCTCACAGCTTTCGTGCTCTACTGCGGGCTCGCGCACATCCGCCTTCTTGTGCTCGCCGGTATCGTACTACCCCCCATCCTGGCGCCCCGGCTCGGCGGAATCAGTTCCTATGATCCGAAGCACGAGCGGCGCTTTCTCAATGCAGCGCTGCTGGCTTTTGTGCTTGGCGTGTGCGTACTCGGTTTCCCTTCTGCGCAGAAGCTGAACTCCGAGGTTGCTAGCTTTTTTCCAGTTCGTGCGATTCAATTTTTGCGCGCTCACCCACAGCAGGGGCATATCTTCAACCAATATCAGTGGGGAGGATACTTAGAGTGGAATCTGCCGCAAACTCCGACATTCATTGACGGCCGTGCCGACCCCTTTTCCTACAGAGGAGTCTTGAAGGACTACATGGATGTAGCGACGCTGAATAATTCCCAGGAGATATTGGACCTGTATGAAGTAACCCATGTTCTATATCCTGCCAACACGCCGCTGCCTTACTTTCTTTCAAAAAGCCCGCAATGGGAACGCATCTACAACGATGGGCAGAGTGTGATTTACAGACGACGGTCGTTCTAGATGAGCTGGCCGCGAGTTCTCGGATCAAAGCCGAGTCTGAAGGACATCAACCTGCTCTCCTGGCTGCTTCTCGCTACGATAGCCGCACCACTTTTTATTGCGCACAGCGGCGGAGAGCAGATACGCGTCGCAGATTTCGTGCAGCTCTATTCAGTAGGCCGCATACTGAACGAATATCCGGCGCAAGACCTCTACAATTACCAACTGCAACAGAAACTGTCTCACGAGCTCCATCCGCTGAAAGAGGGCTTCTACGGCCCGAGTCCGTATCCGCCATTTGTAGCGATTCTCCTGCGTCCCTTCGCACGGATGCCTTATCTCGGAGCCTACATCCTGTGGATGTTGATTTCTCTGGTTCTCTATCTCGCGGGACTCGCCATCGTGACCCGGCGATTCTTTCGCACAGATCCACTTCGCCGATTGTTGGTCTTTTGCTTCGCCCTGGGTTTCTATCCGTTCATCGTGGGGACGATGATCAACGGGCAGCTCGCGGCAATTGCATTCTTCTCCCTGGCGTTGGCCATTCAAGAAGACGACCGGGCCCGGCCGTTTCTCAGCGGCCTGGCACTTTCGTTA
>JBPCLH010000080.1:0-21617 GCA_051003475.1 Bryobacteraceae bacterium | reverse complement strand
ACGAAGCTCCAGACAGAGGTCGGTCATAGCTTGCCGAGACCGTCGGTCCATTCTGGCCCGTTCGGCGCTCGATGTCAGTTTCTGGTATCCGGAACGACGGAGCCGCCGTGCGCCGCTGACTTCTGCCGCCGCCACTGGCATATTCGTGCTTGGGACGGTCCGGGCGGAAGAGACGGGCCGCGAGCATCCGTTCACGCGGTTTCTCGCGGGACTGCGGCAATTGGGGATGGCTCTCGAAATTCCGCTTAAGCCTCTGAACGCCGAGGAGACGGCCGAACTGGCGCAGCGCGAATCGGCGAAACCGCTCGAAAGCGGGAACCTGGGAGAGATCTTCCGGGCCACTCGGGGCAATCCCTTGTTTGTGGTGGAGAGTGTACGCGCCGGATTGCAGAGCCCGCGGGTGCATGCCGTAATCGCGGCGCGCCTGGCACAGCTTAGGACAGCTTCTTACGAACTGGCTGGCATTGCAAGCATTGTGGGTAGGCCATTCTCTTCGAATTGCTTGAGAAGGCCACTGATTGCGACGAAGCCAGTGTTTCCGACGCACTTGACGAACTCTGGCGCCGGCGTATCATCGAAAGCCGCGGAGCTTCGGAGTACGATTTCACGCACGACCGCCCTGCTCGGAACTAAGCCTGGTGCGCCAACGTTATTTGCACCGGCGCGTGGCGCGGGCGCTGGCCGAGGTGTATGGGGCCGACATCGAAAGCTGGAACGGGCAGATTGCCTCGCACTTCGAACAGGCCGGAATGGCGGAAGAGGCGATCGAGTTTTATCGGCGCGCAGCCGCTTATGAACATGAGCGATACGCGGACGCTGAAGCAGCCGAGCTTTTAAGGCGCGCCCTGGCGCTGTGCCGGGGATTTTCGGAGTCCGATCGGAGGTTGAAACAGGAGCTGGATCTGCTGGTCACGCTGGGTCCAGCATTGGTGACAACGGAAGGCTACTCCGCGCCGGAAGTCGGCGAGACGTACGAGCGGGCGTTAGATTTTTCGAGACGGCTCGATGATCGCAATATTTTCGCGATTCTAAGCGGCGTTTGGGTGTTTCACATCGTAAGGGGGGATCTGGAAAAGGCACGGCAGTTCAGCCTCGAATTTCTGAGACTGGCCGAGCTGAAACCGACTCCAGGGCTGATGCAGGCCGGGAACTTCATCCTGGGAAGCAGCCTGTTTCATTTGGGCCAACTGGAAGCATCGCTCGACCACATGACAGCGGCCCTCCGCGCGCACAGCGGCCCGGCGGAATCCGTACTAGCGCTGTTCGCCGGGCCGGATATCGGCGTCTTTTGTCGCTCTTACCTCGCCCATCTCGCCTGGCACCGCGAAGAGGGGCATAACGCGGATGTTCACGCCGCGGAAGCGATAGCGGCCGCGAGTCGAATGCGCCACCCTTTCAGCCAGGCGATCGCATTCAATTATGCCGCAATGCTGCACGTCTTCCGGGGCGAAAGCCGCCTCGCCCTCGAACGCGGCGGCGAAGCGGTGGAACTGTGCAGACGCCATGGCTTCGCGTATTACCTCGCGATGGCGAATGTGCTTACGGGCTGGGCGCGAGCTGCGGAGGGCGATGTAGCCGCCGGCCTGCCCACAACTTCGCGACGGGCTGGAAGGGATGCGCCGCTTGCGTGCTGAAATCCGCCTGCCGTACTATTTCACGTTATTGGCGGAAACCTTCGGGCGTGCTGGCTTGGTTGGCGAGGCTTTGGCTAGTCTCTCGACCGGCTTTGCCTTCGCGAGCAAAAACGGCGAGGACTGGGCAGCTGCGGAGTTGAATCGTGTGCAAGGGGATCTGCTGGCCTCCGAAGGAAAGCCCGAACCGGCGCGCACCAGCTTCCGCCTGGGCCTGGAGGCAGCGCAACGGTCGGGTTCGCTCGCGTTGGAGCGAAAATTGTCGATTCTTGCGGACGGAACGGCCGCTACCACCTCTACAGAACGCTCTTAGAACGCCGCGCGCGCCAAAGTGTACATATCCGGCGCGGAAAATCAGGTAAGCGCTGGCATTCAAGGAGGACAATGATGTCGCTGCAGCAAGCTATTACCGAATTTCGCGGCCAGTTTCGCGGCGTAGTGCTCGAGCCTGAAGATCCGGCCTACGAGCAGGCGAGGAAAGTCTATAACGGGATGATCGATCGCAGGCCGAGGGTGATCGTCAAGTGTACCGATGTCGCCGATGTGATGGCCGCCGTGCGAATGGCGAAAACACATGAGTTGCAGGTTTCGATCCGCGGTGGTGGGCATAATGCGGCCGGTCGGGCTGCAAGTGGAGCGATGTGGACCATGCGACACACGCATTCGGTTTGGCTGTGCCGTCGGGCATCATCTCGAGCACTGGGGTTGCGGGGCTGACGTTGGGCGGAGGATTGGGGCATCTGACCCGGAAGTACGGGCTGACGATCGACAACCTGCTCTCGGTCGATGTGGTGCTGGCAGACGGCAGCTTCGTGGTCGCGAGCGCCGACGAGAATACGGACCTGTTCTGGGCGGTGCGCGGCGGAGGGGGAAACTTTGGCATCGTGACCTCGTTCCTGTTTGAGGCACACCCTGTCGGTACTGTTTGTGCCGGCCCGATGCTCTGGAATCTTAAAGATGCGGCGGATGTCATGAAGTGGTACCGAGAGTTCATCACGCAAGCACCCGAAGAAATGAATGGCTTCTTCGCAATGATGAGCGTGCCGCCGGGACCTCCCTTCCCCGAGGAACTGCACCTGCGCACCATGTGCGGGATTGTATGGTGCTACCAGGGTTCGATGGAGCAGGCGAATAGGATTTTGGAACCGATTCGCAGCTACCGTCCGCCGGCTTTCGAATTTTTTGCACCGATGCCGTTTCCAATGCTACAGGGGCTGTTCGACGGCATTTATCCGCCCGGTCTGCAATGGTACTGGAAGGCCGATTTTTTCCGGGAACTCAGCGATGCGGCGATTGAGAAGCATGTCCAACACGCCTCGCTTCTGCCGACCTGGCAGTCGACCATGCACCTGTATCCGGTGAATGGAAAAGTGAATCGAGTGGGCGAAGCCGACACAGCGTTCAGCTATCGCGATGCCGTCTGGAGCGAGGTGATTGTGGGGGTGGACCCGGACCAGGCGAATTGCGGGAAAATCACTGATTGGGCCAGAGGTTATTACGATGCCCTGCATCCATTCGGCGCCGGCGGCGCTTATTTGAATTTCATGATGGAAGAAGGTGAGGACCGAATTCGGGCGACATACCGGGGGAATTACAATCGGCTGGCGGCGATCAAAGCGAAGTACGATCCTGAGAACTTCTTCCGCGTGAATCAGAACATCCGGCCGGCCGCATAGCCGGACTCTTCTCGCTTGGCAGGATTAAGCGATTTGGCTGGCGGGCAGGTCAAACGCGTCCTGAATGCCTTGATTAGAATTCGAAGCTGTCAGAGAGTCCTTCGGTTGGTGCGCCGACACGAGATCGTAGATCGTTAACAGCGTGCACGCTCTATCATCGGACATCACGCAGCACGGATATTCCATACTGTTTGCTTTGGTCTTTGCGGAGGCCATCGGTCTTCCCGTGCCCGCGGCTTTGGCTTTGCTCATTGCCGGTGCAAGCAGCGCGAAAGGTCCGTTGCACCTAGGCTTTGTTCTGTTGACAGCCTGCTTCGCTCTCCTTCTCGGTGACGCTTTGCTGTTCCTGCTTGGCCGTTAAACAGGGTGGTGGCTGCTCGGCATCTTATGCAAGCTCTCTCTAAATCCGGATTCATGCATTCTGGGTTCGGCCGAGTCGTTCTACCGGCACGGACGAACCATGCTCGTCTTAGCAAAGTTCGTGCCGGGGATTAATACCCTGGCTCCGCCACTCGCGGGCAGCATGAACATGCGCTTCGTCCAATTCTTCGCGCTTGATCTTGCGGGGGCATCGCTCTACGCAGGAGTTTGGTGTGGCGCGGGATTCCAGTTCAGCGATTTGCTTGCCACGTTCACGAGCAGATACCAGACGGGCGGCCGTATTCTCCTCTGGCTTGTCGGGTTGGCACTCGCGATTTATTTCGGCTATCACCTCTGGCTCTTGCTGAAGGCAGGCGTGCTTAGCTACGTCCCGCGCGTGTCTGCGTCCGAAGTCGCGCGTCGGTTCTACTCAGACCTGTACCACGATATGGTGGTAGTCGACGTCCGCAGCCACGGATATTACAGCAATAAAGCCTACCGCGTTAGAGGTTCGGTTCGACTTGAGCCGAACACGCTCCTTCAGCAAACCGAAAGCTTACCGAAAGATAAGGAAATCATCCTATATTGCACTTGTCATCGCGAGGCGACAAGTCTTCGTGTGGCGCGCATCTTGCAGCAACACGGGTTTAGATCATCGGTGATGAAAGGTGGTCTGCGCGCATGGAAGAGAGGGGGTTTCCCGCTGGAGACCGTCCCGCCTGATGATGTCGTTCTGCTCCCAACTTTCTCCATGAAATAATAAATGAAAATCCTACCCCCAATCCTGCTCTTTCTGCCACTAGCCTCCTCGATTTTGGCCGGCCGTGTTCAAGCGGCAACTGCCCAGCATTTCCTCTTCGTAGCGACTCCGGGCATACGTAATTACGTGGAGTATGGCGGCGTCGGCATTCTCGTCTTCGACATTGATAACGGATACAAGTTCGTCCGCCGAATTCCTACATGGGATGTGCCCGAGGGCAAGAAGCCTCAGAACGTCAAAGGGATTGCGGCCAGCGCGACCACCGGCAGAGTCTACGTGACATCGCTGAGCCGCATGCTCGCGATCGATGCTGTAACCGGCCAAGAGATTTGGGACAGAACCTATAAAGGCGGATGCGATCGGATGGCCATTTCACCTGATGGCAAAAGCCTCTACGTTCCACAACTCGAGGGGCCGGCCTGGCACGTTGTCAATGCGGCGAATGGAGATGTGATTACAACCGTTCAGACGAGATCCGGTTCGCACAACACGATCTACTCCTCGGATGGCAAGCACGTCTATTTGGCTGGCCTGAACTCCACGTTTCTTTCCTTGGCAGACACGAGGACGAACAAGATCACAAATACTATCGGGCCCTTCGACAGCGTAATTCGCCCGTTCACCGTAAATGGGAGCAACACGCTGGTGTTCGTCAATACCAATGCCTTGCTGGGCTTCGAGGTGGGCGATCTTCGGACCGGCAAGGAGCTTTGGAAAGTCGAGGTGCAGGGTTACAAACAGGGTCCGGTGAAGCGCCATGGCTGCCCAAGTCACGGAATCGCGCTGACGCCCGATGAGAAGGAACTCTGGCTGGCGGACTGTGCGAACAGCGCCATTCACGTTTTTGATGCAACGGTAATGCCGCCCAAGCAGCTCACTACTCTCAAGGCCCGGGATTGCGTCGGGTGGCTGAGCTTCAGTATGGACGGCCGGTTCGCCTACAGTTCCACGGGAGAGATCATAGATGTCGCGACAAAGAGGATCGTTGCTGCCCTGCAGGATGACACCGGCCGCGAGGTGCAGAGCGAAAAGCTGCTCGATTTGATCATCACGAACGGCAAAGTGGTTCGAGTTGGAAATCAGTTCGGCATCGGCATGAAACAGAAGTGAATCGATTCGGCTCTTTGTACCGATTCTGAAGAACGCCGGACCGCGTGAGTGGTCTAAAACGCCGAGTTACGGAGTGCAGGAAGATAATTCCTTGTAAAGCTCATGGCCGAGTCCGCGAATAAGATTACACGGCGCGAAGCCATTATCGTCACTTCGGCGACGGCCCTGGCGCCTCACCTTTTTGGGGCGGAGAACCAGGAAACGGAGCGCCGTCCCTGGTACGCGACCATGCGGCGCTGCGGTCAGACAAACTTCAACGAGCGCGACCCCGTCGAGTTGAATATCAACTGGTGGATCGAGTACTGGTCAAGCCTCAAGGTGGATGCCCTGCTGCTGAACGCAGGCGGAATCATGGCGTTCTATCCAACCCAAATCCCCTATCACCACCGCAGCCAATTCCTGGGTGATCGCGACCTCTTTGGAGATTTCGCCAAAGCCGCAAAAACAGCGAACATCCGCGTAGTTGCCCGCTGCGATTGCAACTACGTATATGAAGAAGCCTACAAGGCGCATCCGGAGTGGGTTGAGCGGACCAGCGATGGTAAGCCCGTGATGAATTCGGAGTCCCCGTGGCTCTATAAAACTTGTATATACTCCGCTTATTTCACGGAGCAGATACCGGCCATTATTCGCGAAGTGAATTCTCATTACGACATCGATGCGTTTTTTACGAATGGATGGCCTGGCACGGGTAAACCTCCACAATGCCATTGCGAAGCATGCAGTAAGCTGGCGGATCCAGCGACGCCGGAAGGCTACCAGCAGCATCTCGCGAGAGTCCTCGAGATCTGGAAACTATGGGACAGCACCGCGAGACAGAACAAATGGGACAGCGTGTATGTCGGGAACCTGGGAGGCGGCATCCGCGCGGTTACCAATCTCAGAGAGATTGCGGGAGTAGCCGGTTGGTTCAATGCCGACCATCAAGGCCGCTCCGGGATGACGCCCATTTGGGACTGCGCGCAACAGGGCCGTGTCGCTCAGGCAGTGATGAAGGGCCGCACCATTACCAACGTGACCGGCTCTTATGCCAATACGTCTCCGCTCTGGCGTCACACGTCGAAATCTCTCCTCGAAGCGACGATGTGGATGGCTCAGACCACTGCCAGCGGCATGACACCCTGGTATCACTGGTTGGGCGGTAGGCCTGAAGACCATCGATGGGAGCAGACCGGCCGGGACTTCTTCCAATGGCTAGCCGCAAACGAGCCGCACTTCATCAATCACCATTCGATTGCCACGTTGGGTGTTGTGTTCGCGCAGCGCACGAACGCGTTCTATCAGCCACCCGGTGGCAGCGATGCGACGGAATTCCTGCAAGGCATGTACAAAGCCTTGCTCGATGGACGGTTTCTTTTCGACTTCGTTCACGAGGATGATCTAGGATCCGAGACGCTCGCCAAGTACAAGGCTCTGATCCTACCCAACATCGCACTTCTGAGTTCCGGGCAGTATGTTCAATTACGCGACTATGTCGGTCGCGGCGGCTCTCTTCTTGCAACGTTCGAGACCGGTTTTTACAATGAAAACTCGAAGCGCCAGTCCAATTGGCCTCTGTCGGATTTATTTAGCGCTCAGATCTTGGCAAACCGTGTCGGCCCGAATGGAAATGGTGCCTATGCCCGTATGGAGCGCGATCACCCGATTCTTGAGGGCTTTGAAAACACAAAGCTACTGTCATTTGCCGAGTATTACGTTCCTCTAAAGCCGCTCCAGGATGCCATTCTGACAGTCCAGCCGCCGTTCCCGGCGTTTCCTCCCGAAATGGTGTATCCTCGCATCGAGCAGACGGATCAACCTGCGGTTGTATTGCGCCAGCGAGGTGCGAGGCGGACGGTTTATTTCCCGGGCGATATTGACCGCGCTTACTGGAGGTCGCAGAATTCTGATCTCAGCCGCCTTTTGGTCAACTTCCATCCGCTGGTTAATGAAGGACGCTGCACCGGTTTCAGTTGCCGGCGAGGGCATGGCTGAGATCTTCGCGTGGAAAACGCGGCCGGGCTTCGCTGTCCACGTACTCAACTACAACAATCCTGAGATGCTACGAGGCTGGTTTACCCAGGCCTACCCGCTGGGACCCCAGAAGGTTCAGGTGGGCTTGCCGTCAGGCGCAGAAATCTCACAGATAAAATTGTTGCGAGCGGGAATAGATGTTCCGTTTTCAAAGCATGGACAAACAGTGGAACTCATCATTCCAGGCGTAACGGATTACGAGGTGGCCGCACTTATCTGACACCCGCTCGGCGTGACTTTCTTCTCAGTCGATTCGTGCTTTAGACTCTGGCGCAAGCGTGCTTTTCACCGAGTGGCACTATGGCCACGAGAACAAGGGCACATCCTCAACTTAGCTATGCTCCGCTTACCCATTTTGAGTTGCAGGCATTTTTGCGGACGTCTAGTGGGGCGGCTGGTGGGATTTGAACCCACGACATCCAGAACCACAATCTGGCGCTACTACCAACTGAGCTACAGCCGCCGTGTCAGAATCGAGTTTAACATTTGGAGCGACCGTTTGACTGCCAGGTCCGTTCACATCAGACTGATCGGATCCACATCTATTACGAGCGCGGTTGCGCTCCACTTTTCTTTTTCAGCGAAGCGCTGCAAATCCTGCAATATCTCGCGGAGCATGTGGCGTTTCGCAGCTTTCAACAGAATTTGAAATCGAAACTCGTCCTTTAGGCGAGGTACTGGTGCTTCCGCAGGACCCATGATCCGAATGCCCTTCGGAGCCGGATTCACCACAAAGCTGAGCTCTGTCGCCATTCGAAACGCATCCTCCCGTTTCTGTGCGCGAACCAAGACATTTGCCAATGCAGCGAACGGCGGATACCGCAGCCATTTTCGAAATTCCATTTCTTTCTTGTAGAAACCGGCATAGTCGTGCTGGGCCGCGAACCTTACGGCATAATGGTCTGGGTTCAATGTTTGAATAAGGACTCGACCAGGCGCCGTGCCGCGTCCCGCCCGCCCAGCCGCTTGCGTCAATAGTTGAAAGCTGCGCTCGGCCGCGCGAAAATCCGGCATGCTGAGGCCAATATCGGCAAGCACAACGCCCACGAGCGTCACATTCGGGATATCGTGCCCCTTCGCGATCATCTGTGTGCCGACCAATATGTCGAGCTCTCCATTGCGAAAACTGTCGAGGATTTGCTCGACTGTACCTTTCCCGCTTGCGGCATCGCGATCCAGCCGGGCGATCCGAGCAATCGGAAGGTGCTGATGTAATTCGTCCTCAACACGCTCCGATCCTGTTCCGAGAAATTGAATGTAGTCGCTTCCGCATTTCGGACATTCGGTTGGAATTTTTTCCGCGTATCCACAGTAATGGCAAAGCATACGCCGGTCGCGCTTGTGATGCGTCAGCACAACCGCACAGTTCGCGCATTGCAGCCGCTCTCCGCATGCCCGGCAGACCATAAAATTTGAAAAGCCACGACGATTAAGTAGTAAGATCGTCTGCTCGCCCTGCGCAAGCCGCTGTTGCATTTCCTCCAGCAGCTTACGAGAAAACGTAGACTGCCGCCTGGTCTCTAGAAACTCGACTCGCATATCCATCACCTGAACTTCGGGGAGCGGCCGTTGTGCTATCCGCTCAGGCAGGCGAATCAGTTTGTACTTGCCGTTCTCGGAGTTGTACCGGCTCTCTACGCTCGGCGTCGCGGATCCAAGCACTGCCACCGCGCCAACGTCCTTCGCCCGTACTAACGCAACATCGCGGCCGTGATAGCGCGGCGTTTCTTGCTGTTTATAACTGCCGTCATGTTCTTCGTCGACAATAACCAATCCTAGATTTTGGACTGGCGCAAATACGCCCGAGCGCGTTCCCACCACCACACGTGCCTCCGACCTGCGTATCCGACGCCACTGATCAGCCCTTTCAGCGTTGCCAACAGCGGAATGCAGAATAGCCACCTGCCTACCGAACCGCTGAAAAAATTGTCCAGCCATCGCGGGCGTCAAAGCGATCTCGGGTACAAGCAGCAAAGCGTTCTTGCCAAGCGCGAGCGCCGCTTCGATGCTCCTCAAATAAACTTCGGTCTTACCCGATCCGGTCACTCCTTCCAGCAGAAAAGTCTGGAACACATTTCTCTCAAGTGCACTACGGATTTCTTCGAACGCCTCCTTTTGATGCGCGTTCAAGATCGGTGTCGGGCGGTCGAACCCGCTTGGCGCGCGCATTCCTTCAGGTTCCAGCCGTATCAGCTCCCGCCTCGCAAGGCCGCGTGCTGCCTGGCTCGCGTTCTTCACGGTACCCTTAAGTTCCGCCACGTTGTGAGGGCCCGGATGGAGCTCGAGAAATGCCAGCAACTCACGCTCACTTTTATTAAGTTTGATCTCGGGAGCAGGCCTACGCAGAAATTCAGCTCGCAAGCGATCCCCCGGTGCGCGTAAGGGATCACGTTGCTCGCGATCTTCTTCGAGAGCTACCCATCCGCGCTTCACGAGAGCTCGCAGCGAACTCCGGGCATTCTCAATTCTTGTTACAAAATATTCAGCAGACCGTGGTTGCCGCTCTAAGACTGATAGGACTCGCACCGCCGGATCGCTCTCCGGTTTTACGACGAGTTGACGGGCTATGTCCCGGCCTGCTTCCGTCAGCGAATACCTGGTGCTACGCCGCATCTCGCCGCTTAGCGGCAGCATGCCCTTCAGCACTTCGCCCAGCGGAGCGCAATAATAGCCCGCGATCCACTGGCCCAGATGTAGCAACTCGGCATCAAGCACCGGCTCTTGATCAAGTAGACGCAACACCTCGCGCGTGTCCTGGGACGGCTGGTTATCATGTGTCCGCACGATGACCCCGGTAAGTTTTCGGCTGCCGAACGGAACCCACACACGGCAACCTGCACGGACGCGGTGCTTTAGCTTCGCCGGAACCTCGTACGTGAATAAGCGATCAACCGGTCCGGGCACGCTGACGTCGCAATAGCTGGGCTCCAGTTCACGCATCGGCTTGACCGATGTTTCGAAAGGTTCTCTTCAGCGCCGGATATAGAGACTCGTAAAGTGCATAATGTCTCCGATAAAGCTCCACCGTTGACCGTTGCTGTGGCTCCTTAACGCTGACCTCTTTCACTGCCGTCCTGCTGATCTCAATCGCATTACTGTACTCGCCTGTTCCGATCATGGCAAGCAGAGCAGCACCATAGGCCGAGCCTTCCTGCGTCTCGAGAGTGGCGACTCGTTGGTCCAAGATATCCGCGAAGAGCTGGTGCCAAAAAGGACTTTTTGCTCCGCCTCCAGAAAGCCTCACCGAAGAGGGATGCGCTCCTAATTGAGCGATAATCTCCAATGCGTCCTTCTGGCTATAGCAGACCCCTTCGAGAATCGCCCGCACCAAGTCGGCCCTTTGGTGCTTCGCCGTAATACCGACCCACGCCGCGCGAGCATTTGCGTCCAAGTGGGGCGTGCGCTCACCCATTAAGTAAGGCAGCCAAAACAATCCATCCGCACCCGCGGGTGAAGCCGCCGCTTCCCGAGTTAAGTCCTCGTAGGCGCAATCTGGCGCGAAACGATTTCGGAACCACTGCAGGCTAAATCCCGCTGCCTGCGTGACACCCATCACGTGCCAGGCGCCGGGAATCGCATGGCAGAACGTGTGGACCCGGCCGGCAGGGTCATAGGCGGGTTTTTCTAGAAATGCGAAGACAACGCCCGAAGTCCCGATTGTGCACGATACTGCCCCAGGTTCCGTAATCCCGTTTCCTATCGCACTTGCAGCCTGATCTCCGGCGCCTGCGATCACGCGCGTACCCGCCAGAAGGCCCGTGGCCTCAGCAGCTGTGTCAGTAATTTTGCCCGTCACCTCACTCGATTCGTGAGTCTCAGGAAGAATATCCGGATTCAGGCCAACGCCTCTCACCATCTCGGCGGACCATTTCCGGTCCACGACGTCGAAGAGAGCCGTGCCACTCGCGTCGGACACATCGGTAGCGAATTCACCTGTCAGCCTGAACCGGACGTAATCTTTGGGCAGCAGCAGCTTGCGTATCGCGCCGAATTTCTGCGGTTCCTTATCGCGTACCCAAAGTAATTTCGGTAACGTGAAACCTGTCAACGCGGGATTCGCCGTCCACCTCAGCACATTTTCCGGGCCAAGATTGGCGTTAAGGAAGTCTACCTGGGGCTGGCTTCGCTGATCACACCAGATCAATGCTGGCCGGATCACTTTCTGGTAGTGATCCAAAAGCACCAGGCCATGCATCTGGCCGGACAATCCGATGCCGCGAACAGCTTCGCCCCTGATCCCAGCCTGACGGAGGACGCCGCGAATGGCCTCTTGTGATGCGCGCCACCAGTCGTCGGGGTCCTGCTCTGCCCAGAGCGGTCTCGACATCCGCATTTCTTCGTGAGGAGCTGTAAACGAGTGATGAACACGCGTGGCTGCATCAACCAGCAGCGCTCGAGAGCCGCCAGTGCCGACGTCGAGCCCGAGCCAATACGTGCTTCTCGTAACGAGCGGCACTAATTAGCAACTTCGACGCGAGAGCTGTCATATTGGCACGGCAAATACGCTGCGCCGAACAAACCTGCATCGCCTCCTAATGCGGCCTTCTCGATCTTGGTCCCAGTACGGGCAAATGTGAAAGAGCGGCGGTGGACTTCAGCAAACATTGACGGGGCAAACATGTCCCACGCCGGCAAAGGACCTCCGCTTACCAAATACAAAGGAAAGTTAAACAAATTAATCAAGTTTGCAAGGGCGATTCCCAACGCTCGCCCGACCGACTCGAAGACGAGCTTGGCTCGCTCGTTTCCCGCGAGCGCCAGCGCATAAACATCAGCGGCGGTAACTTCCTCCTTTCCAAAATGCATCATTCGCCCCATTGCAGCAATTGCTGTTGCCGATGCATGTTTCTCAAGACAGCCGCAGTTCCCGCAGCCGCACGGATTACCGTCCGGGTACACGGTCATATGTCCCAGTTCTCCCGCCATACCGAGAAAACCGTGCAACACTTTGCCACCGGAGATAATGCCGCCACCGATACCTGTTCCGAGGGTCAGCAGTACCAAATCCTTAACGTTCTTCCCGGCGCCCATCCACATCTCGCCCAGTGCAGCCGCATTCGCGTCATTCTCAAGAATGATGGGCGTTCCCAGGCATTTCTGGATTTCATCACGAACAGGGAATCCCTGGAAGCCGGGCAAGTTCGCCGATCCAAGTATGAATCCAGCTTCAATGTCGATGAAGCCTGGGACGCCAATACCCACACCGCGCAGACCTCTTACGCCGATGGGTGTGCCCAGATTTTTAATTACGTCCGCGATGTGTTTGACTACGCTTTCCGGGCCGGAATGGAAGTTCACCGGCACGGATACTTTGTGGAGGATCAGTCCCTCGCCGTCAATTGCTGCCGCACGAAGATTGGTGCCGCCAAGATCCACACCGATCGAGTACGCGCGCATGCGCCTGAATCATAACAGATGGTGAACTGTCGGGTCCGGACGCCTCTATTCACCCGGAACGTTCGCAACATTCAGCCAAAAATTCGCCGCCGCCCGAATCGTATTCAAGAAGCCGTCCAGGTCGCCGGGCTTCCGCAAATAACAGTTTGCATAAAGCTCATACGCTTCGCGAATGTCTTTTTCAGAGTCGGAAGTCGTCAGTACCGCAACAGGAATGAGGCGCAAGCAATGATCTTCTTTGATCCGGCGAAGTACCTCCCGGGAGTCTGCTTTCGGCAAATTGAAATCGAGAAAAATCAGACTCGGCCTGGTAGCTCCCGCGTGCTCTCCCTCGCGTCTGAGAAACCGCAGCGCTTCTTCGCCATCGCCTGCAACGTGAATTGTGATGGGCGGCTCGACATTTCGCAGCGCCTCACGCATCAAACGCACGTCGCCGGGATTGTCCTCGATGATGAGTATGCCTCGGTATTCCGGCAAAATTCTCCGTTTCCCTCCGTACGATACCAGAGCGATTTCCCGATCGGCTTAAAAACGCCTTAGCTGATCGAATCAGGGTAGAGCCGCGCAAAGAGAGACCCTGACGGCTCGATCTTCTTAGAGAGGAAGAAATGTTACACTGCTCCCCATGCGACGGTTCGGCTCTGTCCTGTTTCTCGGCGCACTTTCTTCCGTTTTCGCTCAAACCCCTTCCAAAAGGCCCCTCCAGCTAGACGATCTCTACAAGCTCCAGGAAGTCAGTGATCCGCACTGTTCACCCGATGGTAAATGGATCGCTTACTCCGTTGCGACCCTCGACCGGGAAGCGGACAAGCGTCAGAGCAGTATCTGGATGGTGAGTTGGGACGGTACGCAAGATCTGCGGCTCACATACGATCAGGAATCCGATAGTTCGCCGCGCTGGAGCCCGGATGGCAAATACTTATCGTTTGTGTCCTCCCGCGCTGGTAAAGCAAAAGGCTCACAAGTGTGGGTGCTTGACCGGCGCGGCGGAGAGGCCCGTCAGTTCACTCATGTAAAGGATTACAGCATCTCCCAGTACGAATGGTCGCCCGACGCGAAGAAGCTTCTTCTCATCATGAAAAAAAAGGAGCAACCCGATTCGGATGAGAAGCCCGCTCCCGGTGCGCCTCCCAAGCCTCCGAAACCCATCGTCATCGACCGCTATCATTTCAAGCAGGACAAGGAGGGTTACCTCAGCGGAGCGAAACACAACCAGGTTTATATCTTCGACATCGATACAGAAAAGTTGGACCAGCTCACAACCGATAAGACATACGACGAAACAGATGCAGTCTGGTCACCCGACGGAACGAAAATCGCGTTCGTCAGCAATCACGATAAAGATCCAGACCGCACGGAAAATACAGATATCTTTGTCGCGGATGCCCACCCGGGAGCGGCATCTCGCCGGCTGACCAACTATCCTGGTCCGGATAGCGGTCCTTTATCATGGAGCGCTGACAGCAAGCTGATCGCCTACTTACGGGGCAGTGAAAGCAAATTCAGTGCCTATAGTATGAACCGTCTCGCGACAGTGCCAGCAGAGGGCGGCGCGTCACGGGTGCTGACACAAAGCCTGGATCGCGGTGTTTCTTTCCCCGTTTTTACACACGACGCAGCTTCCATTATGTTCCTCGTTGCGGATGACCGTTCCGAATATCCCGCGAAAGTAGCTGGCGCGGGAGGAGCAGTCGAACGGCTCACCGGTGGTCCGATCGTTGTGTCCGCTTTATCCTCCGCCGACGGCCATACTGCGGCTTTGGCGGCTAGCGATGATACGCCGGCTGAGATTTTTGCACTCGAGGGCGGAAGCCTCCGCAAGCTCACCCGCCATACCCAAAACGCTGTTTCACAGCTGCAACTCGGCGCTGTCGAAGACATCAGTTTCAAAAGTCACGATGGCACAGAAGTGCATGGCCTTCTCACCAAACCGCCTTCTTATGAAAGTGGGAAAAAGGTTCCGGCCTTGCTTCGCATCCACGGTGGCCCGAATGGGCAAGACGGTCACGCCTTTAGCTTCGAAAATCAAATCTTCGCCGCTCAGGGTTATGCCGTCATTGCGGTGAACTATCGCGGCAGCGCAGGCCGTGGTGAAAAATACGGCCAAAGCATTTTTGCGGATTGGGGCGACAAAGAAGTCGCTGACCTGCTCGCGGGTGTGGATCACGTCGTCAATATCGGAGTGGCGGATCCCAATCGACTCGGAATAGGCGGCTGGAGCTATGGCGGCATTCTCACTGACTACACAATTACGTCGGATCAGCGCTTCAAAGCAGCCACCAGTGGCGCGGGAAGTGCGCTCCAACTTTCAATGTACGGTGTCGATCAATACACCTTTCAATATGACAACGAGCTGGGGCCCCCGTGGCGCAATCCTGATGCTTGGATGAAAGTCTCTTATCCCTTCTTCAAGGCGGACCGGATCCACACGCCAACATTATTTATGGGCGGCGACAAAGATTTCAATGTGCCTCTGGTCGGCGGCGAACAGATGTACCAAGCTCTTCGAACGCTTGGCGTTCCGACAGAGCTCATCATCTATCCCGGCGAATTCCACGGCTTCACTAGACCCAGCTTCATTCGCGACCGTTACGAGCGCTATCTCGCCTGGTACGACAAATACGTCAAGTCATCTAGTTCAGCCGCACTGAACATGCATGCGCGCCGATAGCTTTCGCCGTAGCCGCTCGAGTTTACGATGCAGGACGATGACTCCAACAGACGAAAGCCGGGATAGCTGTTGAAGGCCCTCGTAAAAAGTCACGCCGCCCCCGGGTTGTGGCTCGAAGACATACCGGAACCGGCGATCGGCATAAATGACGTCCTAATCCGCATCACCCATACAGGAATCTGCGGCACCGACGTTCACATCTATCAGTGGGACGATTGGGCCCGCGCCACCATCCCGGTTCCTATGGCCATTGGACATGAATTCGCTGGAGAAATCGTCGCGGTCGGCGCGAACGTAAATGATTTTCATTCCGGCGAAATAGTCAGCGGCGAAGGGCACGTGGTCTGTGGCCGATGCCGGAACTGTTTGGCCGGGCGCCGCCATCTCTGTGCTCACAGCCGAGGCGTCGGCGTCAATCGTCCTGGGGCATTCGCCGAATACATTGCTCTCCCGATGAGCAATATTTGGCGCCACAATCCCGACATCAACCGCGAGGTCGCGGCCATATTCGATCCTTTCGGCAACTCGGTCCACACTGCGCTCTCGTTTCCCGTGTTGGGCGAAGACATTCTGATCACCGGGGCCGGACCCATCGGCCTCATGGCGGCTGCCGTGGTGCGGCATGCGGGAGCACGATATGTACTCGTCACCGACGTGAATCCCTACAGGCTGGAGCTGGCGCGAAAGATGGGTGCCACACTCGCCGTCAATCCTTCAGAAATCTCTCTCACGGAGGTTCAGAAGCAGCTCGGAATGCAAGAAGGTTTTGACGTGGGTCTCGAAATGTCGGGCAATCCCTCCGCCTTTCGCGACATGATCGACAATATGAGCCACGGCGCAAAGATTGCCATGCTTGGCATCCCTTCTGAGGAAATGCCTATCGATTGGAAGCAAGTGATCTTTAGTATGCTCACGATCAAAGGTGTCTACGGCCGTGAGATGTATGAGACCTGGTACAAGATGACCGTCATGCTCGAATCTGGGCTCGACATCAAGCCCGTGATCACCCACCGCTTTTGTTTCCGCGACTTTCAAGAGGGCTTTGAGGTCATGCTGTCGGGCAAATCGGGTAAGGTAATCCTCGATTGGACTTCTCAGAGTTAAAAGAGAAATAAATGTACGGTAACGTTCAATCCTACTTGATCGAAAAAATCGGCGATATCCAAAAAGCGGGACTCTTCAAAGAGGAACGCTTGATTAATAGTCCCCAGAAAGCAGAAGTGCAGGTCGCCGCCGGCACCCCGGTGCTAAATCTTTGCGCTAACAATTATCTTGGACTGGCGAATCATCCAGCGGTCGTCGAAGCTGCTCACGAGGCGCTGAATCGGTGGGGATATGGATTGGCAAGTGTGCGATTTATTTGTGGTACGCAATCCATCCACAAACAATTAGAAGCTCGCCTGACTGGATTCCTAGGTACCGAAGACACGATTCTCTATAGTTCGTGTTTCGATGCAAATGGCGGCTTGTTTGAAACGCTGCTTGACCAGGAAGACGCAGTCATTTCGGACGAGCTGAACCACGCCAGCATCATCGACGGTATCCGGCTGTCGAAAGCGGCACGGTTCCGCTACAAGAACGGCGATATGGCGGATCTTGCGGTGAAACTCAAGGAGGCCAGTGGATCACGGCACCGCCTCATTGCGACGGACGGGGTGTTTTCTATGGACGGCCATATCGCCAAGCTTCACGAAATCTGCGATCTCGCAGACAAACACGACGCTATGGTCATGGTGGATGACTCTCACGCCGTGGGATTCATGGGCGAGTGCGGAAGAGGAACTCACGAACACCACAACGTAATGGGTCGCATCGATATCCTGACGGGCACCTTGGGCAAGGCGCTGGGAGGAGCCAGTGGCGGCTATACGAGCGGGCGGAAAGAAATCGTCGATCTGCTGCGGCAGCGATCGCGGCCTTATCTGTTTTCCAATTCCGTCGCTCCGCCGATTGTGGCCGCTTCAATCAAGGTGCTGGACCTCTTGGCTGAAACATCGGAGTTGCGCGAGCGTTTGTTCTCGAACACGCGCTTGTTCCGGGAACGCATGACGTCTCAAGGCTTCAATATTGTTCCAGGTGAGCACCCCATCGTGCCCGTGACGCTGGGTGACGCCGCGCTCGCTGCACGCATGGCTGACATGCTCCTCAAAAGAGGAGTCTACGTGGTTGGGTTTTCGTATCCCGTCGTTCCCCAGGGCAAAGCTCGCATTCGAGTACAAGTGTCCGCGGCGCACACGCACGAAGAACTGGAATTCGCGGTGCAACAGTTCGCGGCAGTTAAGTTCGAACTCGGGATCTGAACCTTGCGCGTCCTCTCATTTACTTCTCGGAGAAGCATAGAAGGGTGAACTATGGACATAGAAGATTGGCGAAAAACGATCGATGCCATTGACTTGGAGCTTGTGAAACTCCTCAATGAAAGAGGCACTGCCGCGCGCGCTATCGGCCGCTTGAAGCAGCAGACGAATTTACCGATCTACGAGCCGCAACGGGAGGAGATCATTCTGCAGAACGTTGGGAAAGCCAACGCTGGACCACTGCCGACCCCGGATCTCCACTTCATCTTTCAACACATAGTCGCCGTGATGCGATCCTTTCAGCATTCGGATACTCAATCTGCCGACACAGATGCTAGCGGGCAACCAGTTCGATCCTTGTGACACTTTCATGCCGGAACGTATAGCGTACTTGCGAATTCACGACGCGAACCGTCGATTCGACTGGGCTGATTAAGTCTGTCTGTACTTCATCATTGCCTTCATAAATGCTGGCCGCGGCCAAGCAATGAACTGTGCCGTTCATTTTGGCATTGAACCCGTTCACTGATATGGTGGCCGAAGTGTCTTGATACAGGTGCCGATTGATACAAAAAATCGTCAACCGGTCCTTTTTCTTGTTGATGACCGCGACAACATCCAGATACGGAACGCCAGTGATTTCAGGTAACCGGCTGACCCAGTGATGCACATCATAGTGCTCCGAATCACTCTCGACAGCAACGGAAGTATCAGCCTGGGCGGTCGAGTACAGACGGAACGTGTAATAAGCGGGCGTGCCGTATACCCGTCCACGTTTTTCCCAGATGCCTGCAAATTCAATAATGCCGGTCATATCGGATATCGGCACGATGTCTGCATTCTGAATGAGCATGTTGAAGAAACCGGCCGCTGTAATAGCGCCGCCCATATTGTCGTAACGAGGTGCATTGACCATTCCGTGCTCACAACAAACCAGCAGCCACTCGGTAAACGCGATGCGGGCCCTCTTGCGGAACTCCGTTTCATTGATCTGTGCCTGCATGGCTCGCAATCGCCGCCCTAGTTCCACCGGCATTGCAAAACTGTCTTCGGCGACAGAGTCTGGACTCTGATCTTTGCCCTCGGTATTGTCGGTTGTCACCACAAAGTGTGTTGACAGGAAATCAAACGTGTTCGGCGGATTTCTTAGTTGTGCAGCGTTCCACTCTCGATAACCATCGGGATCTTGCCCCGTTGCAATGAGGCGTGCTTGAGGGTCGACAGCCACGAATCGCTTTACTAAACTTGAGCGTTCGCTCAGCTAACTCCTCCAATGTTGGATACCCTAAATTCCAGTTCCCCCACAACTCATTCCCAAGTTCCCAGAGAAGTCCGCTGTGTTTGTTCCAATGCTGGTCCACGTAGCGAACCCAATCTGCAGCTTCCTCCGGCGTGCCGCTCCCTAGATTCACTGCGATCTGTGGCTGCGCTCCGATCAGCTCGCAAAATCGCAGGAACTCATCGGTTCCGAACTGATTGTATTCAGGTATGCCCCAAGCGACATTTAACATGCTGATCCGTTTGTCACGCGGACCTATGCCATCCCGCCAGTGATAAGCTGACGTGAAATTCCCTCCGAATCTCACAAGGGGCGTGTTCATGGCCCTCGCCATTTCAACCATTTCGGGATCTGATCCGTCCATCGCGTCCGAGGGCAAAAGGCCGGCCTGATCGATAAGAGCCCTTTCCTCGCCTTCCACCTCGATTACGAAATCGGCCGGTTCGAGTGACTTGAGGCTTCCAGGTTGGAACATCGAGCGCAAAGCTATACTTCCGCCACTTAAGATCGGAAGCGTTCAGTTTTGCGCGACTCAATATTTTTTCCGAATGATTTCGCTGGCGAATTGATATGTCGAGTCCATCAGGGCCGCTCAAGTGTTTGACATAGATGCTTCCCTTGTAGTGCAGCTGCCGGTGAACAGGCAGGAACACTGCTTGCTTGATTCCCGTCTCTGCGCCCGGCACTCCCAGAACGGCGAGAGATCGCCATGAATTCGCGGCATCCCCCCATCGAGGTTCATAACGATTTCCTTGCCTTGCATTCAGTGGCTCCCAAGGAAGCGGCAGTCCCAGCTCGGAAGCACGCGCTAACGACGGTTCATGTTGGATCATGCGGGCCACAGCCGGCGCGCTCCACAAATTTTCTTCGAAGCTGGGATTTTGAAGAATCTCCACCCACAGCCCGTTGTATGTCGAGTTCCCAATCGGTTCGAGAAAACTGCCGAAGATCGTCCGCGGTATTTTGTAGTTCGCCCGCTTATTCGCGTTCACCCGGATCTGGACTGGCTCCGCCTCTGACGGGGTAAAACTTCTACTCTGCGCCGCCGAACAAAGCGAAACGATGGACCCGAGAGCGGTTACTGAAAGGAAGAATCCAAGTCTCATTTGTCTTATTTGTAAGGGTACTTCCTTGAGCACCTCGCTTCCTATGTCGCAGCTATCGTTCTGCGGTCGGTGCGCTATAGTGTGGAAGAATTCGCTTTCAACGAGTCAGCCGTGAGGTGCCGTGCATCCATGATTGCGATCCTCGGATGCCTGCTATTCAGTGGCGCTCTCTCCGCAACCCAGCTTCAAGACCCGAACGAGGCTTACATTCGCGGAAAAGCTGCGCTGGACAGCAAAAGCTATGCCGACGCCGCGGACGCGCTGTTGCAGGCCGAAGCTAAGGCACCCGGAACGACCAACGCCCTTGCGCTCCGGGCCAAGGCCCTGATTCACCTCACTCAATACGAGCAGGCCGAGTATTGCCTGCGAGAGTATCTTAAAAAGCATCCGCGCTCGGCGGACGCGACATTTCTACTCGGGTATGTATTGTTCCGCCGGAATCAGCCCCGCGAGTCTTTGGCGATATATACGGCGGCCGCTGCACTTCAGAGACCAGCCGCGGAAGATTTTAAAACCGTTGGACTCGATTACGTTCTATTGAACGACTATTCAGATGCGGTTCGATGGCTGGAGAGGTCTGTCGCTGAAGCACCAAACGACGCGGAAGGATTCTACTATCTGGGCCGGGCCTATTACGTGCAAAACTTCTTTGATAAAGCGATAGCGGCGTTCGAGCAGGCCTTGCGCCTTAACCCGCGGTACGCTAAGGCGCAAAACAATCGCGGTCTTGCGCTTGCGGGAAAAAATCAGCCCGACTTGGCGGAGGCGGCATATCGCAAAGCTATTCAGATGGGCCGTGAGAGCGGCAAAGAGAGCGAACAGCCTTACATCAATCTCGCCGAACTACTGAGTCAACGCAACCGCGAAATCGAAGCTCTTCGCTTGCTCGAAACTGCCGAGCAGATCGCGGGCAAGTCGGATCGGACTGAAGAAGTGCGCGGCCGCATCCTGCTATCCCAAAACCGGTTGGGGGAGGCCGAAGCAGCGTTTCGCGACGCAATTGCGCGCAAACCCGGCAGCGGACCTTTGCACTACCTACTAGGACGCGTATTGAAGCGCGAAGGCAAATCAGGCGACGCTGAAAAGGAATTTGCGCAGACCAAAGCTCTTCTCGGCGCGCACTCGTCGTTGCCAGACTGAAATATGCGAGGCGCTTCTCTCCTGCTGCCTGCCCAATGTGTGCTGGTTTTGTGTACCATCCCCTTGATTTTGGGCGCTTTCAGCGAAGCTCGTGTGGAAACATTGCAGCGGACGGCCGTGCTTATCGAACATCATGATCTTACAGCGGCCGAAGCCGCGCTGCGGACCCTCCTCGAC
>JBPCLH010000079.1:0-34323 GCA_051003475.1 Bryobacteraceae bacterium | reverse complement strand
GCAAATGCCGCCTCAGAATGGCGACTTTCTCTTCTGCGCTGTAATGCTTCCGTTGCTTCTTCATGCGTTCTCCCCGTTATCTTAACGGCGGAACGCTCTCTCCATTTCCAGCTGAGGCAGGATAGTTGCATCGTGGCCTTGCTGCGATCCGGAATCACGGTAGCTCTAACGTTCCCCTTGCGCTCCACCATGCCTAGCACGGTTGTCTTTCCCGAAGCATGATTTCCATCCTTCAGTATTCTGCGCTTCCGGCTCTTGTGCATGTTTCTGGCCTTACCGCCGATGAATGTCTCATCAATCTCGACTTCGCCGCCGAGCGATCCTCCACTGAGATCATCCTGCATGGCAAGCCGGATTCTGTGGAGCATGTGCCATGCACACTTCTGAGTGATTCCAAGAGACCGATGAATCTCCCACGAGCTAACTCCGTTCCGGGAATTAGTCTGCATCCAAATTGCGACAAGCCACTTGTCCAGACCAATAGCCGAATCTTCCATGATGGTGCCAACCTTCACGCTGAACTGCGCTTTTGGATGACGGCTCTTGCATTGCCACATGCGACGCGACGCGATAAACCCCACGTCCTTCGATCCGCAAGTAGGGCAGATAACGCCATTCTTCCACTCGGGACGATGCTCCAGCAGATAGTTCATGCAGTTGTCAGGGTCGGCAAAGTACAGGATTGCTGCCTGAAGGGTCTTCGGTTCGCTTGCCATGGTTCAAGTGTAAAGGGAAACACCTGATGAGTCAAGCATATTCTTGCCGATGGGGGTTGTGACTGGGGGATTTGAGTGTTGGGAGATGGTCTGCGAGTCCATTCCGTTCAAGTTGATGAATTTCCCTCCACCACGCTCTCGAGTGCATACTGTGTCATTAGGAGTAACCGAGACTCGCGTTACAGCCTCGAATCGGTGGAATTGCTGATGCAGCCGGAGATCGATCCTCTCGATACGAAAGCACGATTCATGAAGTACTGTGTTGGTCGGGGCGTCATAGGGCCTTGGGCTTTTCTCGATATCTCTGCCCACGACTTCGAGCGAGTCAAGAAGGCGAATCGAGATCTTTTCGTACTGCTGGGCATAGAACAGAAGTTCGAAATGATGATAGACAACTATCTGGAGTACGAGCAAAGCCTGCTTAGCCTCACATTAGGTCACATGGTGGCCCACGATCTTAGCTGGGCGCCTTTCCAGGACGCCGTGTTTCTAGTGAATCGTAGATTGGCTAACCTTCTCACGGTCTCACGGCTCTACAACGATCAGGTGAGAAATGACATCTCGACGATCTATGGTGAGTGCGCTAAGACGACTGCTAAGCTCCGGGAGGCCTTTAGTGTTCAGTACGATCGTCTCTTCGGGTATCGGGTCATGGAAGCAATTCGAAATTCGCTCCAACATAAGTTGCTTCCGATTAAGCGCTTGGAATACACAGCCGGTTGGGAAGATTCAGGGAATACTCAGATGCTGCACTATCGCACAACCGCAAAAGTGAATATGGAAGATCTTCGGGCCGACAAACACTTTAAGCGATCTGTTCTCAGGCAACTCGAGGACTGCGGGAAAGATGCTCCAGACATCACTCCATTTGTAAGACAGTACGTTGAGGGCTTGAGCTGCGTACAGAGCGAGATTCGGGCGGTTACGAACAGAGACGTGAATATATGGAAAACTGCGGTTGAGGAGATGATTCGGCGATATAGCGCGGTTTGCGGCGAAGATGTCAAGATCGCAGTTATGTATCGGCTCGACGATGAGGAGAGGACGGACGAGGAGATAACCCTATTCTTAGAGGGAATTGACCACCTGGAATTCTGGCGAAGAAAGCCCCTTCCAACTTATCTATCACAGGCCTACTTGTCGAATGTCGGTGCGTGAACCTTGTTCGGTTTAGCCTTCAGTTAGAGGTTCACCAACCGGACGGCTATGCTTCAAGCTGTGCTCGATCATCCACTTGGCCCAGCTTGAAGCGGCGTTGAACGAGTTTGGATTGTCAGAAAGGGCCTGCCGAACTGAAGATCATCGAAGCGGGCGCCAAGCTCGCTTCAGGCGACGGGCTCAGACTCACCGAAGAGGCAGCAGTTTCCCGTCCCGGTACTTGCACGTGCTGCATTTCACGCGTATAGTTTTATCGGCGTCGACGTATTCCGTTTAACCGAGATCCCTATCAAAACTAAACTCGCGGTGCAGAGAGCGGGAGTTCTATGACAAGTACGAAAAAGCAAATCCGTAAATTTCCTTCAGAAGAAGACGAACGTAGGTTCTGGGCTGAACACGATTCAACGGACTTTATTGACTGGCAGTCCGCCCAAAGAGTCCGGTTTCCGAATCTGAAGCCATCACTCCGCACGATCTCGCTGCGTCTGCCCGTATCCATGATCGAGGACTTGAAAGTGCTTGCCAACAAACGGGACGTTCCCAATCAATCGCTGCTGAAGGTTTTCCTCGCTGAGCGCCTGGAAAGGGAACGTCGGCGCACGTAGCCGACACATTTTCATCGGCACGGATCGATAGAGCTTTCTCGTCAGCCCAGAGGGTAACGCATCGATGAATATTGCGATTTGCAAGCTGAACGGCGCGTATCTGAGCCAGGGTGTCTCGGACGTGACCCTCACACGCAAACGACTAGGCGCGCCGTGCCAGCCGGGGCGCTCGAGATCACGTCAGCGGGTACGCGTTTTATCCCCTTTCTGGACTGGAGAAAATTGGCTGCAGTCGTCGCGGTCGGCTGTGCTCTGGGATTTATGATCGGCGCCCGACGCGCGCGTTGAACACTTCTAGGGCGCTCGAGCTCAATGTTGCGCGCGGCCTCAACGGCATGAGGCAGAATCTTATACGGAACGATTTCCGCCTTGCTTGGTTGAGAGTGCTTCCACCAAACCTTTCCGCCACGCCAAACGTGCACAACGGTGATCCCGGCTTTAATTGCGAGATCGAGGTCGCACGTATTTGTCCGATCCGGATCCTGAAACGGAGTTGGAAGCTCGTGTGGGCGGGTCAGGTCTCACCCGGATACAATTCGGGGATGACTCGTAGAACTATGCTGGCGAGCGCCGCGGGTGCAACCCTCGCGAGTTTGGAATTAGGATGTGCAGCGCGTCGGAAATCGATTTCTTCGATTCCCAAGGTGCCTATTCACAGCCTGCCTCCAGTCGCGTGCTCGCCCGAGCGCGTTATTCGAACTGTTGCAGGACTCCGACCATTCCGTCCGTCCGGCTTTGTAGTGCGAACGGACAGAATCGAGAACAAAGTTATCATTCACAACTACGGTCACGGCGGTGCTGGTATCACGCTCTCTTCCGGGACAGCGCAGCTTGCGCTTGAAGAAGCCGAGCGGAGCGGGCATACCGAATTTGCTGTGCTGGGCTGCGGAGTAGTGGGCCTCAGCACCGCTCGGCTGTTTCAGCGCCGTGGTTCTGCGGTCACCATTTATACGAAAGACATGCCGCCCAACACGACTTCGAACATCGCTGCTGGTTGGTGGGCGCCAGATTTTTTGTTTGAGCCAGGGCGGCAGGGATCTAGCTTCAGCGCTCAGTACGTCCGGGCCGCGAAAATTGCGCATCGCTACTATCAGAACCTCACGAACGACTACTACGGTATACGTTGGCTGCCCATGTATGCGCTGAGTAACGGAGCAGAGCGTGAGCCGTCTAAGCAGGGCCCTTTTCCTGAAATTGATGAGCTATTCATAGATTCCAGGAATCTGCTGCGCGACGAAGACCCGTTTCCCGTCGTTCGCGCCGAACGTTTTTGGTCGATGTTGATCGAACCGCCAATTTACCTTAATGCGCTATTACGCGACTACCTGCTAGCTGGCGGGAAAATAGTCATACGCGAGTTTCAGAACATGCAAGCGGTGCTGGCCCTCAAGGATCCCGCTATCGTCAACTGCACAGGGCTGGGTACGAAGACGCTATTCGGTGATCCGGAGCTGACGCCTGTGAAAGGGCAACTCTCCGTTTTGCTCCCACAGCCAGAAATAGCGTACTGCACCTTCGGCCCCGGTGATCTGTACATGTTTCCGCGGCGGGACGGCATTTTGCTGGGCGGAACACACGAACGAGGCGTCTCCAACCTGGAGCCCGATCCCGTGCAGGCGGCCAGAATCGTAAATCAACATGCGGACTTATTTCGACGGATGCGATCAAGCTGAACGCGACGAATCGGGACGGTGCTACGCCATACGTCTTACGAGAAGATACACGGACGCGCGCCAGGCCGTCTGCAGGTATTCATCTTCCGCGCGCAGAGTGGGAGTGGGATAAGAACAAAGTTCGAAGGGGCATCCATGTGACCTCAACGTCCTTACCTTTGACTGCCCCGGCCAACGGAAACTCCGCGAGGAAGCAATAGGGTCAGACGTAGTCCGAGTAGACCCTAATCTCAATAGCCATGTGCCGCCTCGAGCTTAGCGAACCCAGCCCGTGCCATTCTGTTACCCATGAGAGAAATCTTCCGGAAGTTTGCGCACGAGTCGGCGCAGGCAGTTGGCTCGCCATGGGCCTTCATTCTTGCCGTCGTCACAATTGTAATTTGGGCGATAACTGGACCCCATTTCCACTACTCTGACACCTGGCAGCTGGTGATCAACACAGGCACGTCGCTAAGCACGTTCCTGGTGGTGTTTCTGATTCAGAACACGCAGAATCGAGACGCGAAAGTGGTGCAACTGAAGCTAGATGAACTGCTCAGAGCGGTGCATCCGGCCCGCACTGCCCTCGTGCACATGGAAGAGCTCACGGACCAGGAGCTCGATGCTCTTCAAGACGAGTTTCAGAGGGTCCGGGACCGGGCGAATTCCCAACTGGGAGAGATCGAGGAAAAAAAGAAGCGCGCGCAGACCAAGACCAAGAAGAGCTGATCGTCATCTCGCCCGATCGGTGGACTTAAACCCGGTCAAGGTTCTTGTACACGTCGGCGATGTTGGCCTTCAAAGCATTCTGCAGGGGAGCCGCCGGGTCAGAATCCGGCAAAAGACGCGCGTGATTCATCGCTAAGTATCCGGCATAACCGTCAGACTGCATTGATTTCAGCGAATTCAACGTAATGGTCTTTTGTAAGTCTGCGAGCGATTTGCCAGCCTTCTTCGCTGCCGCCACCTGCTCCGTGAGTTCTTCGATGTAATTCCGCTGATCGGTCATCCGCTGACGATTGGTTTGTAAGGGACCGTGGCCGGGAAGGATCTGGCTGAATTCCAGGTGGCCTACAGAATCGATCGTCGTTGGCCAGGATTTGGGAAAACCATCGGCGATAAAGGGTATCAATCCCATAATCATGTCGCCGGTTGCGATGGCGCGCTTTTGTGGACAAAAGACCACTACATCGCCGGCCGTGTGTGCGTGACCGTGAAATTCGATGTGAAGATCAAGCGCCTTATTTTTGAGGACGTATGACTTTTCGAAGGTGATGGTCGGCAATTCTGGAGTGTAGTTCTGTAACTCGGCTTGGTAGGACCGCAGCTGCCGAATCTGCTCTTCGCAGAATGCCTTCTCAGCCTCCGATCGGACGTTGCTGGCGCGGGCACGAAGAGCGTCGATTTGTTGCGGGACCGCTGCGAGCGACTCCTTTAGCCGCTTTTCTGCCAAATCGGACATCAGTTGCTTGGTGGGTTCACTCGCAATGAAGTCGACTTTGGTTTCCGCGTCGCGGTAAGCGTGATTACCTTGGGTGTGGTCCCAATGGAAATGGGAGTTCACGACGTAACGTACCGGCCGAGGTGTGACATCTCTTCTGATCTGTGCAATCAGTGAGGCGGCGGCGGATGGCTTGGAATGCGAATCGACAACCAGCACATCGGCCGAGCGCACGAAGATCGCCGCGTTGCAATTGATTTGAGCCTGCATGCGAGCCCTCGCGAGGTACACGCCATCAGCGACTCTTTCGATATCGAAGAGACGGGTATCGCTGACTGGTGCGAGTGCGCGAGCCCAAGCCGCACGATGATAAGCCAGCTCCAGAATCGAAGCTCCTCCCAGAGTGGTGCGGGTTAGGGTTCGAAAGAAATCGCGGCGCGAGGAACGGGCATTCGGAGAACCAGCCGTGTTGTGCATGCTCAATATTAGAAAACTTTGAGCAGGCGAATACGGAGAAAACGAGTCAATTTCGGACGTTTGAATACCAGTTACGGACAACCACAGTGACGTGACCGCGCGGTAACACTGAATCTCAGGCCTTTGGTCTGGAGACTGAAATGCTGGCACTCCCCTCACACGGACAAGTATGAAGACGTTGAAACTGGACTTGCGCTATTCGTTACGAACTCTCTGGAAAGACCCGACCTATGCGGGGATTACGATTCTGCTGCTCGCGCTGGGCATTGGGGCCAACACGGCGATTTTCAGCGTCGCCCATTCAGTTCTGTTGCGACCACTGCCGTATGCGCATCCGGAGCAGCTGGTCGTGACGCTACACCAAGGTGAATTTCCAGTCTCTCCGGCTGACTATCTCGATTACAAGAAGAATGTTCGAGCATTTGAGGAAATGGGAGCCGCGCAACTGTGGGGCGGGAACCTGACCGGGGGCGATCGGCCGGAACCGATAGCGGGAATCCAGGTGACCACAAACATGATGCAAGTTTTGGGCGTCGCGCCTATGCTGGGCCGGTCTTTTAGGAGCCAAGAGGAGCACGCAGGCGGCTCGAAAGTTCTCTTGATTTCCTACGGCCTGTGGAAGCAACGCTTCGGCGGAGATCGAAAACTTGTGGGCCGACAGGTTTCGTTGGATAGAGTTCCTTATACGGTGATCGGGGTGATGCCGGCAGGTTTCCGGTTTGCACCGTTCTGGGCTACGCGGGCAGAGATGTGGTCGCCGCTGGTTCTCGATGAACGATTGAATGATAGGGACGGACGTTCACTGAGGGTATTCGCGCGATTGAAGGCGGGTGTAACGGTTGCGCAGGCCCAATCTGAGATGGATGCGATTGCGAGGCATCTTGCTGAACTATACCCGCAAACGAACGCAAAGCTTGGAATCAGTGTGCTTCCTTTACATGAAAAGGTAGTCCATTCTGTTCGACCCACGCTGCTGGTGCTAATGGGGACGGTCGGCTTCGTCCTGCTGATCGCGTGCGCGACGGTTGGCAATCTGATGTTGGGACGCGCGGTTGTGCGCCGCAAGGAGATGGCCCTTCGGCTCGCAGTGGGCGCACGCCGCGGCGACCTGATCCGCATGACTCTTATCGAAGTGCTACTTCTGGCGACCATGGGCGGCCTTGCGGGTGTACTGCTTGGAGTTTGGGCTGTAGCGGTCCTGAATGCGATGCTGCCGCCGGGAAGTATCCCCCGACAGGCTGAATTGAGTTTCGACGGAATCGCGCTGTTATTCGCGGGCGTGGTTACGATTGTGAGTGCGCTGCTCGCCGGACTGATTCCTTCGATGCAAGCGGCGCGAGCGGATCTGAATGCGGACCTTAAACAAGGTAACCGCGGGAGCAGTCGAGGAACAGGCGGGAGTCGTACCCGGCCGGTGTTGATCGCCGCGGAAGTGGCGCTATCGTTCGTTCTATTGGCAGGAGCAGGGCTCATGATGCGGACCATGCTCGCTCTTCAGGCGGTTGATGCCGGTTTCAATCCACACAACCTCCTTACGATGCAGATCGCGGTGAGCGGCACCGACTACGATCGCGACGGTCATCGTGCCAACTTGTTTCGCGAAGTACGCAACCGACTGGCTGCGGTGCCAGGAGTTCAGTCTGTAAGCGCCATCAATCACCTGCCCATTGGTGGAGACATCTGGAGCCTGGGCTACACCATCGAGGGCCGCCCGAAGCCGGCACCGGGGGATGAGATGTCGGCCGTTTACCGCGTTGTCATGCCGGGCTATTTCCATACAATGCAGGTCGGCTTGGTTCAGGGCCGTGATTTTAATGAACACGATCATGGACGAGCCCCGGCTGTCGCGATCATCAATGAGGCGATGGCGAAGCGCCGCTGGCCGGGTGAAGGCGCGCTGGGGAAGGTCGTTCATTACGGCATAACGCAAGACGAATGTAAGCAAGCGCGGACGATCATCGGGGTGGTCAGGAATGCGCGGCAGAACGACTGGACGAGTCCGCCGAATGACGAAATCTATTTGCCGTACGATCAGCGCCCCGACTCCATGGGCCTCTCTTATCTGACGTTCGTGCTGCGGACTCGCAAGGATCCGAATCACATGGCTATGCCCGTTCTCCGGGGTGTAAGCGCGTTTAGCAAGAATCTACCGGTTTCTGAGGTGGCCAGCATGGAGCGGGTGATTTCAGATGAACTCTGGCGCCAGCGCTTGGCGGCCGTCTTGATGGGCGCGTTCGCCGGCGTTGCCGTTCTCCTGGCAGCAGTGGGGATCTACGGCGTGATCTCGCATTCGATGCGGCACAGAACGCAAGAGATTGGCATCCGCATGGCGCTCGGTGCGGAGTCGAGCGATTTGATTGGTCTGGCGCTACGGGAGGGGATGAAGCCGGTGGTGCTTGGCGCGGTGGCCGGGTTGATCTTCGCGCTTTCGCTCACTCGATTCATGCAGACATTGTTATACGGCGTCACGGCGGCAGACCCGCTTACCTTCTTGAGCATCGTGACTGTACTCATGACGGTGTGTATCGCGGCGAATCTGATTCCAGCGCTGAGAGCGACCCGAGTAGACCCGGTTGTGGCGCTGCGGCACGATTAAGGCACGCAAGCTCTGGCTTTCTCTGCGCGTGCATGGCGTCGCGGCTTGTGTTCATTCGTAGCATGCAACCGCGCCCGGAACTTCAAGGTAGACCTGCCCGGCCTTTTGTTAGAGTGGAGAGCCATATGCGCTTTTCCTCTCTCTCCCACTTCATCACTACGACGATCGCATTCTTCCTGACACTCGTGCTTTGCACAGGAGTAACTCATGCGCAGCAGAATGATCAATTGACAGGCAAGTGGAAGATGATCTCGACCACGCCGGATGGCAATGACGTGCGTTGGACTTTATCGATCACTTACACAAACGGAAGCTATAGCGCAATGATGGGTTCCGATGACGGGGAGACCGCGGCAAAAGACTTCAAAGTTGAAGGCTCGAAGATTCATTTGCGCGCGCCGTACCAAGGCGAAGAGTATGAAATTGATCTGAAACTTCTAGACGGCAAACTCATAGGTACCTGGTCCGGTAATGGGGACAGCGGAGAAACAAAAGGCGAGAAGGCCAATGGGTAAGATGAGACGCCGCGAGTTTCTCACTGCTTGTGGCGTCGCCATTCTTGTTACCGGGAAGCGCAGGCACAAACTTCCAGTAAGCTCAATCGCCTCTGGTTCTGTCCTGGAGTTTTCGCAACCTCTTCGCGCGAACTCGGGATCGAGGCGTACCGGCTCCCGCGAAAGACTTTGACATTCTCGATTTTCCCGAGATGATCGCGGATCGCTATCACATACACAACGTAGAAGTGCAGTCGATGTATTTTGCGTCAACTGAGCGGTCCTATCTGCTCGAGTTTGAAAACCGGCTGAAGCGGGCAAAGTCGCGGTTGATAGACATACCGCTGGAGTTTGACGACGAACCAGGCGTTACGCCGACGATTTCATCGCCCGACTCGAAGCTGCGCCAGCGCGCGATTGACCTCTCGATGCAGTGGATTGATAGAGCCGCAGAGCTTGGCGCGCGCACAGTGATGCCGAACCAAGGCCATCTCAACGCTTCTAACCTTTCACTTACAATTGATGCGCTCAAGAAGCTGAAAGCTCATGGCGATTCGCGGAAGATTTCGGTGATCCTGGAAAATCGCGGAACTTCGGCAGGGACGCCAGAAGTATTGGCGCGGATCATCAAGACTTCCGGAATCTATGCGAATCCAGATTTTGGCAACTTCCCGGACAAAGAGACGTGCGAGCGCGGACTGCGCGAGTTGTTTCCGCTAGCGGATGGCCTTTGCCATGTCAAGCTGAACCGAGCAAAATTCGATTTAGGCACGTGCATGCAGATCTCTAAACAGGTCGGGTTTAAGGGCCTGTATTCGATAGAGACTGAAACAAACAACGGCGCCGATCCGTATCGCGCGGTGCAAGAGGTCCTTGACGCGTTGATTCAGTACCTATGACAAGCCTCGTGCGTGCAGGGATGTACTGGAGCGTTTGGCAGCTATGGCACAGAAACGGCAGCTATCTTGGAAGTCTTGCTGATCTCCTGCCTTTTCGCCCACCACCAGTTCGCAGTTGCGATCAGTGCTGTTACGCTGATCAGCAATATCTGGAGCAAATCCAGTGTGGAAATCAGCGCGAGCGAAATGAAAATGGCAACTACGGCCAACGCCGGGCCAAATGGCACACGCAACGCTTGCGCGTCAGGCTGCAAGCGACGCAAACGGATCAAAGACGCACAAACGCCGCTGTACAAGATCAGAATTGAAGCGGCGGCGACGGCAGCCACCCATAGGAATGTTCCGGTCACTGCAAGCGCCCACTCAAGAGTGGCGTAAACAACGAGAGCGAACGCCGGTACCTTGAATCGGGGATGCAGCCTAGCTAAAAATGCAGGTGCGTCTCCGGTCGCAGCTAAAGAATAGATAATCCGCGGCGAGGTGAGAATGTCGCCTGAAATCCAGCCGTAGCTCGAGATCATCACCCCGAACGCGACGAACATTGAACCGGCGCGCCCGAGCAGCACAGACGAAACATCAGTCACTGCCAGCGGGTGGGCTGCAGCATTCGTGCCGATGGTAGCTACCGTGACAAACTGAATCGCTGTGTACACGGCTGCACACGCCAGCAGGCCGGTTGCAAGCGCGAATGGAATGGTTCGCCTGGGTTCTTTCACTTCGCCGCCCGGAGCAAGTGTATTCTCAAACCCGGAGTACGCGAAGATCAGCAACAAAAACGCTTTTAGCCATGCCGTGCCGGGATGCGTGAATTGAATGGCGGGTATCACGTGCGGCTGCTGACTGAAGTGTGCCAATCCCAGAACGGCCAACAGACACAAAGGGACCAGCTTGGCGATTGTCAGGATCGTGCTCAGATTGGTTCCGGTACGAACTCCAACGTAGTTTGCCGCTGTCGGTACAGCTATCAACAAAGCCATAATCCCGATGCGCACTGAAGCCGTGCTCGCGGGCGGCCAAATGCCGGAGAGGTACTGGACAAAAAGATTTGCGCATCCGGCGCCGCCTCCGAGCGAGGCAAGCAACCAGAACCAGCCGACTTGCAGGCCAGCAAACCGGCCGAATGCCGAACGGACATAGAGGTAGGCTCCACCGGCTTCAGTGAACCGTGAAGCTACCTCCGCCATGCACGCCGCAATGATTGAGATGAGCAGCGCCGTCAAGAACACCGCAACAGGGCTGGCCCAGCCCAGTAACCGGATAAGTTCCGACGGCAAACCGAAGATGCTAACACCGATAACAGAGTTGACGACCAGGGCGGTCATCGACCAACGGCCAATTGAGCGGATGAAAGGAACAGGACACCGCCGCGGAGCGCCTATAAGCCTAACATAATTTAGCGCTTATAGAGCTCATGCGAGGCTTGGGCGACCCGCGAGGTCTAACAGCCAGTCCCGCGAGACTTTTATTTCGCTCGCGCTACGTATTGCACGGAGGTCGACCATGCAGCTGGGATGGACGTTGATATGCTCTAAAAACGCACTCTGATTATTAAAAATCCCTTATTTTCAGTAGCGTGAAATGTCGTGCATCGTCTAACGGTTCGTGCAGAGAAGCAGTGACGCATAGTTCAGGAAAAATTCACAGTTGATGTTGAGAGATTTTGCCACTCTGCTTGTGTCCGTCGCGACACTGACCCTGGTTCCCGGGTGCCTGTCTGGCGACGTTTTGCTGGCAGGAACACGGTTTGAGGCACGGCTATCTACCGCGACGGGATCGCGCATCTCACATGCGGGCGATTCTATCGAAGCAACTGTTATAGCGCCTGTCTTAGCGAACGGCCGGCTGTTAATCCCGCAAGGAGCGGCCGTATCGGGAGTCGTTAAGCGGGTGCAGCGCCTCGGATTGGGGCTGAAGTACATCACGTCAGGTATCGAATATCGCTTTGACACAGTGCAATTGCCGGATGGTACGGCAACTCCAGTCAAGGCGCGCGTTGTCCAGGTAGAAACAGCTAAAGAAAGGGTAAACGCCCAAGGAGTTATAGGCGGCATTTATCCCACGGCGAATCTCTCTTCGACTGCCGCGTTTTACGTGCTTCCGTTGCTGTATCTCGATCCGGAATTTGGTGTGCCGTTATTGGGAGTCAAATCTCTCATTGCCCGATCTCCAGATCCTGAGATCTATTTCCCGGCAGGCACCGAGATTATTCTAGAACTCACCGCTGAAGCTGATATTCGCAGTTCAGGCGTTGCGCACGATAACGTTGCGCCGCTTTCGGCAGCGGAGATGGCAGACATCAACAGAGTACTTGCGAAGCTTCCTCAACAACGTACCGACAGGGGACCCAATCACCCCTCCGACCTGATCAACATTCTCTTTCTTGGAAGCCGCGAATCGATCACTCGGGCGTTCCAGGCAGCTGGGTGGTCGGGCGCGCAACGCAACTCGATCCGGTCTATCTTCCGCATGTATCACTGCATGGTGCAGCGTATCGGCTACACCATGGCGCCAATGGGAAAATTGATGTTGAACGGCGTAACTGCGGACGCAGAGTATCAGAAAAGCTTAAACACCTTTTCCAAACGGCATCACGTGCGGCTCTGGAAGCAAGGTAAGGAAGACGCCTGGTTGAGCGCGGCAACCGAGGACGTAGGTTACAAGCTTCGGAGGATGCACCTGACGCATGCCACAGACCCGCTGATCGATAACGAACGAGCCAAGGTTTTGAATGATCTCGCTTTCACAGGATGCATGGATGCAGCCACGCTAATGACGCGCGACTCCTCTCATGAGAGCGACCCTCAGGAATCTTCAATCAAGACAGATGGAAAGGTCGCAGTTCTTCGGATAAATGACTGCCGAAACCCGCGCACAATCGCAACCGAATCTACGAAGCCCGGCCATCGGGGTCCAAGGCGATCAGTGCAAACGCTGATAGCCTTGCGGAATGATTTAATCCGGATCAACCCCGTTTCTCTGGCTTTCAACACGATAAGGGCGCTCCAGCATCATCAAAGCTCAACGGTGAACGGGTCTATGTCTGCATTCAGCTCAAACGGGGGGAGGACAGATCCGTCGGAACGCAGCATACAACCCGCGTGGATTCGGCCCAGCGTTCTCGATGCAAGAGTCACCACGAATGATTCTCATCGTTGAAGTCATCGAAGTGAATCGATCTTTTAGGTAGCGGTTTACTTTGTAAATTAACGTGACTCGCGTCCCACACTTCCGGTGGTATATCTGCGGTCTTCTCTTCTATGCGACTACGGTGAACTACATGGACCGGACGGTGCTGGGCATTTTGAAACCCACCATTGCCGGGGACCTGCACTGGACCGACACGCAATATGGCCTGATTAATTCTGCGTTCCAGCTGGGCTACGCCGTGATGATGCCGCTTGCGGGACGGCTTATTGACAGGGTGGGGATACGGGTGGGTTACAGCATGGCAGTACTCTTCTGGAGCCTTGCATCCATGAGCCATGCTTTTGCGAGCTCAGCGTTACAGTTTGGGGCGGCGCGGCTGGGTCTCGGGCTTGGCGAGGCTGCCAACTTTCCGGCCGCGATCAAGACGGCAGCGGACTGGTTTCCGCGGCGCGAACGCGCACTCGCAACCGGAATATTAAACGGGGGCTCAAACACAGGTGCGATTATCGCGCCGCTGATCGTACCCATCTTGACCAGTCATTTCGGCTGGCATTCCGCCTTTTTATTCACGGGCTCGCTCAGCATGTGTTGGGCGGTTGTGTGGTTTCTGTTTTACCGTGAGCCGGAGCAGCAGAGGCGGCTTTCAAAGCGGGAGCTCCAGTGGATTCGGAGCGATCAAGAGCGAGATCCCGCAGGCAGAATTTCGTACAGGGCGATGCTCAGCAGGCGAGCGACCTGGGCGGTGGTGCTGGGAAAAGCCTTCACCGATCCGGTTTGGTGGTTCTATTTGTTTTGGCTGCCGGGGTTTTTGCATAGTAAGTATCACGTCAATCTTGTCAGCATGGGACCACCGCTGGTTGCGGTTTATCTGGCAGCGGATGTCGGGTCAGTTGGCGGAGGCTGGTTATCGTCGTTCTTGATCCAGCGGGGTTGGAGCGTTGGTAAGGCGCGAAAAAGCGCGATGCTAGTTTGCGCAGTCTGCGTTCTGGCAGTCGTGTTCGTCCCGCAAGCGGCCGGAAATCTGTGGCTGACGGTGGCGCTTGTCAGCATCGCAGCCGCATCCCACCAAGGGTGGTCGGCCAACATGTATACTTTGGCGTCAGACTGTTTTCCGCGATCCGCTGTGGCTTCTGTTATCGGCTTGGCCGGAATGGCCGGCGCTTTCGCCGGAATGTTGACGCAGCCCGCGATCGGCTGGTGGCTCGATTTTTCAAAGCAGTCGTATGGAGTGCTTTTTCTTATAGCTGGGTCAATGTATCTGTTTGCGCTGTTTTTGATCCACATTCTGCTGCCCCGGATCGAGTCGCAGTGAAACAAGTGGCAGCAGTTCAGCTCGGGAGCAGGTCGACAGGGCTTTGGGTGTGCCGGATAAATGCCTCTGCTTGCGCGTACCCGCTTTCGATGCCGCGGAAACGAGCTATTTCCGTTTCGAGTGCATAGAATTTGTCTGGTGTCTGCGATGCATGCGCGTAACATGCGGCGCGCTTGCGTGGTTCGACCGCGGCGATGTCGACGTAGTGCGTCGGAGAAAACATTTGTGTATCTTCTCCGTCCGAGACCTCGTAATAGTAAAAGCCAAAACTCTTTCCCATGTGCAGCCAAGCATCATAAGCGAGCATTGAAGTGGCACGGTGATCGGGATGATGATCGATGGGCCATTGAGTGAATAAGACGTCGGGCCGCTCGGCTTCAAGGATTTTTCGAAATTCTTCGTAATGAGCAGCGTCGATGACAGACTTACCGTCGAGTTGGCCTGCATACGCCGAACGCGCTTTCAGAATCTGGCAAGCTTTAGCGGCTTCTATTGTACGGAGCGCGGCGAGTTCACCCGCTGGCAGCTTAGGAGACCCTGCCCCGCCCCGATTCAGATACAGGAGGACCACCTCATGACCGAGGTCTGTGTATCGAGCAACGGTGCCTGCACACCCATATTCCGGGTCGCCCGGGTGTCCGCCCGCGACTACTACCTTGAGTTTATGAGGTTCCCGATTTGGGATGGGCGCGTCGGACGGCTCAGCGCCATAAACAGACGGCACGGCGAGAGCTGAGGCTGTGCGGCCCATATTGTCGAGTAACTTGCGACGTGAGAGAAGGTTCATTTTGGTTTAGCTATTGTCCTAAAATGTAAACCACTTGTATCCAGAGCAGTCTGACTATGAGGAGAAGAAGGGATTCGAATGAAGCGACGTGAATTTTTCACAAAAGGGAGTGGCGCCTTTTTAGCCTCGGCGTTTAGTGCCAATTCGTGGAGCAGCGAGGCTAACTCGCGCACAAACAGCATGAGCTCACCATTCCGGTTGTCTGTCATCACTGACGAACTCACGCAAGATTTCGACCACGCCTGCAGCATTGCAGCAAACGACTTCGGATTGAAGTGGGTTGAGGTACGCGAGCTCTGGAAGAAAAATTCGATGGCGCTCGATGCGAACGAGATCGCAGAAGCACACCGTATCCTCGACCGTTATGGCTTGCGGGTTACAGATATCGCGAGTCCTCTTTTCAAAGTGGATTGGAAGGGAGCGCCCCGTTCGAAGTTTAGTCCCATCGGCGACCAATTCAATGCGACCTACACTTTCGAGCAGCAGGGGGAAGTACTGGAACGGTCGATCGCGCTCGCGAAGGCCTGGGGCACGGAGCGTATTCGCTGTTTCGATTATTGGCGGCTCGATGACCCGACGCCTTATCGCAAAGAGATGAACGCTACATTGCAGGAGGCGGCGGAAACAGTAGGTAAACAGCGGCTGCTTCTTGTTCTAGAGAATGAGATGGCGTGTAATACGGCTACCGGGGCGGAATCGGCGAAGGTGTTGGCCGCGGTTCCGTCGCCACACTTCATACTGAACTGGGATCCCGGCAATGCAGCGGCAGGGGGAGAAACACCGTACCCGAACGGTTATGCGTTGCTGCCCAAAAGCCGTATCGGTCATTGCCATTGCAAGGACACAATCCATAAACCAGATGGCAGTTATGGGTGGGCTCCCGTGGGAAAGGGAAAAATCGACTGGATAGGCCAATTTGCGGCACTGAAGAAGGATGGTTATCACGAGGCGGTAAGTCTGGAAACGCACTGGCGCGGGGCGGGAACACCAGAAGCCTCTTCGCGGATCAGCATGGCGGGAATGAAGGATTGCCTGCGAAAAGCGGGCGCGCTCGGATAGCGCTGGAAGGAGTCGTTATGGAGAATGCGATCAACCGTCGACGTTTTCTTTGGCAAGCGCCAGCAAGCATAGCCGCGGGTGCAACCGTTACGCATACGCTCGCGCGGGCGCGAGTGCTCGGTGCAAATGACCGCATTCGAATGGGCATTATTGGCGCGGGTGCGCGCGGACAGGAGGATTTGAAAGCAGCAATCGCGGTTCCTAATGTCGAATGCGTGGCAATGGCGGACGTGTACACACGACGTCATGATGAGGTGCGGAGCTTCGTCCCGCGTGTCGAGGCGTATGTGGATTACAGGCGGTTGCTTGACCGCAAGGACATTGACGCTGTGCTGGTCGCGAGCCCGTTGCATCTACACGCGCTGCATTTCCTAGATACGATCGCCGCCGCCAAGGATTTGTATAGCGAGAAGACCATGACATGGTCAATTCCGGAAGCGATGGAATGCCGCAAGGCCGCGCAGAAGTCGGATCGTGTCGTACAGATTGGATTGCAGTACGAGAGCTCGGGGTCGCTGGCGGACACGCGGGAATGGATTAAGGCCGGGAAACTGGGAAAGGTAACGCAGGTGGAATCCTGGATGAGCCGCAATACCGCGCATGGCAAAGGGCAGTGGATGCGGCCCATACCGGAGGACTGCAATCCTCAAAATGTGAACTGGAATCTGTTTCTGGCAAATCGGCCCAAAGCGGCCTTTGACGGAAACAAGTTCATCAACTGGCGTTTGTTTTGGGAGTTCTCCGGCGGCAATCTGACAGAGAACATGATTCACCAGATTGCGTGGATCATCACGGCATTAGATTTGCAGTTGCCATCCAGTGCTTGTATGTCGGGCGGAATTTTTTCAGAGAAGGATGGGCGAGAAGTACCGGACGTGATTGCGGTGACGCTTGATTATCCGGAAATGGTAGTGCTTTGGCAATCAACATTCAATAACAAGCATTTCGGGATGGGCGAAAGGCTGCTAGGAAGCGACGGATCTGTTGAACACCTGATGGGTGCAACGGATATGGTGACGGGACACCCGCATGAGGAGGAGACGCACTACTATCCCGAGAAGGTGAATCAACCGAACGGGGTTGCGGCGCAGGGCCGAAGCGCCGATCAGAATCACATGCTGAATTTTTTCGACTGTGTTCGCACGCGTAAGCAGCCGAATGCACCGGTCGAGATCGGGTACAAGTCAGCTGTTGCAGTACACATGGCTAACATGGCCTATCGTGAAAAGCGCCGGGTCACGCTGGATGAAGCCATGGCGGCGAAAGCTATGGATTGAGTGAGCCGGAAACCAGTTATGCGAAGATGGCGTGGCTGGAAATCGCCAGCCCAGTGCCGAGAGCAGCTCCGGCGAGTACATCACTTAGGAAGTGCATGCCCAGGAGTATGCGGGACGCGGCTATGCTGAGCGCGCAGAACAGCAGAGCGGGAAGCAGAGCAGGATAGAACTGACTGATCGAAATGGTGACGGCGAATGCGGTGATGGTATGGCCCGACGGAAAAGAGAATCGGTCCGGCGGTAGAAGTTTTGCCCAGCAGTGGGGTTCGATTTCGAACGGGCGCTTGCGACCCGAAAATTTCTTCGTCAACATAAAGATTCCGATTCCCGCAAGCGCGGCAGAACCTGCCGAAGCGAGCGCAGGTAAACGGTCCTGCCCACCAAAGAATAAGACAAGTAATCCAGCGAGGACCCACAACCAGCCGTCCCCTGCCCGGGTAGCTACGATAGCGGAAAAGCGGACCCATTTCGGCGCAGGCCACTGGTTCACTTTGTGCATCAGTTTGCGGTCGCTGGCGGTAATAAACTGAAGCATCAAGAAACCCGCTCCTTCAACCAGTCTATGAGAGTGAGAGCCCTTCTGTGCCTCATGCCTCTGTTGTAAGGGCTAAGCGGTTACGGTAGGGTGACAGAATTACAAAACCTTCGTGACGAATACACCAACGATGGATTTTGTGTACTTTGACGCGGGAGGTGGGCACCGGAACGCGGCAACAGCGCTTCAGGGTGTGATCGCATCACAGAATTACGGCTGGGATGTAAGGCTGGTAAACCTGCAGGAGGTGCTGGACGGGCTCGATATTTTTCGGAAGATCACACGAATTCGGCTGCAAGACATCTATAATTTGCTACTCGCAAGAGGATGGACGCTTGGATCGCCGCAACTTCTGCCGCTGATGCAGGGCGTGATCCGGATATACCATCCGGCACAAGTAAAGCTGCTGGCCAAGTATTGGGAGCGGCACCGTCCGGACATGGTGGTCTCGTTTGTGCCGAATTTCAACCGAGCGCTGTTTGAGAGCTTACGCCGGGCTCTTCCCGGTGTTCCTTTAGTCACGATCCTCACCGATCTGGCTGATTACCCACCGCACTTTTGGATGGAGAAGCAGCCGCAGTATTTCGTTTGCGGTACACAACGGGCGAAGGAACAAGCGCTCACGATGGGGCATCCGAGCAGCCGGGTATTCCAAGTAAGCGGAATGATTTTACGACCGGAGTTCTATGAGCCTCAATCAATTGATCGTAGAGAAGAACGTGAACGGCTGGGACTCGATCCTTATTTGCCGACGGGACTTGTGCTGTTTGGCGGCGAAGGATCGAACGTGATGTTTACGATCGCAGAGCGGCTTGGCAATTCTCTAGAGAATCTTCAGTTGATCATGATCTGCGGGCGCAATAGGAAATTAAAACAGCGTCTGAGCAACTTGAAAATCCGCAACGAGGTGTTGATAGAAGGCTTCACGAAAGACATTCCGTACTATATGCATCTTTCCGATTTCTTCATTGGCAAGCCTGGTCCGGGGAGTATTTCGGAGTCTGTGCGAATGACTCTGCCGGTGATTGTAGAGCGCAATGCCTGGACTCTCCCGCAGGAAAGGTATAACGCTGAGTGGATACGCGAACAGGGCGTGGGAGTTGTCCTTGAGAACTTCCGATACGTTGAGAGAGCGGTAAAAGATCTGCTTCAAAGTGGGCGCCTCGAAGCCATAAAGAGTAAGATTGCCGGGTTGCAGAACCGGGCGGTATTCGAGATACCCGAAATCTTGAAGAACATACTTGCGGGTTCGGCGTCATAATGGATTACGAGTTTTATGAATGAAATACCTGAGCTGTTGGAAAGATTCCGGCGAGGCGCGGAGCTCGTAGCTGTGGCCATTACAGGCGCCGCCGGCCCGGAGCTCGATTTTAAATCGGCACCCGATCAGTGGAGCGTCCGGCAGATCGTCGCGCATCTGGCCGACGCGGAAGCGGCCAACGTGGTACGACTGCGGCAGGTGATCGCCGAAGACAATCCAACACTGGTCCCATGGGATCAGAATGCTTGGGCGCGCTTGACCGAGTATGAGAAAAGAAAGCCTTCTCAAGCCCTAGAAACAATGCGCCAGCTTCGAGCCGACAACTACCAGCTGTTAAAGGATCTGCCATCCGAGACGTATTCTCGAACGGGACACCATTTGAAGCGCGGAACGATGAGCCTCCTGGATATGCTGCGTTTGTTTGCGGAGCATGCGGAGAATCATGCAACACAGATTCGAGCCGTACGGGCGGGTTACAAAGCCTCGCGCACGAAGGCCGCAGTATAGGGGCATATACGGTCGCGAGTGGCTACTGATGCACAAGCTCCGGCGCGGAAACCGCACAGCTTCTCTCGGCGGTCCGCAGAAGGTGGCGGGTAGCGGACGCGGATGTATTCGCTTCGTATTACTTGCTCTTCCGAACAGGTGGACTGGCTTTCGGGCGAGCTATGGGAAGCAGGGACATCCGGAATTCGCGAGATCAATGACTATGCGCCCGTGATACTCATCGCGGCTTTCGAGACGAATGGACATCGAGGCGAGATACTGCACCGCTTTGCTCGATACTCGCCTGAGTGGAAACACGAACAGGTCACCGATTGGATTCAACATACTCGCGATGCCTGGCCGCCGCGGACGGTGGGCTCGAAACTTTTTCTAGCGCCGTACTGGTGCAACGATCTCACGCCCGAAGGACGAGAACGCATTGTGCACAATCCTGGCCAGGCCTGCGGAACGGGCGAACATCCATGCACTCAGCTGGCACTGAGAGCGCTCGAGGAATGTGTAAGGGATGGTTCGCGAATTATCGACGTTGGCACAGGTTCTGGCATTCTTTCGATCGCGGCAGTACGTCTAGGTGCGGGTTTAGCAATTGGCATGGATATCGACGAAGCTTCGTTGCAGGCGGCCCGCGAGAATTTCCTTTTGAATGATTTGACTCCGCGACTTGTCGTGGGATCTGCGGAAGCTGCCGCAGACGCGTGGGCAGATGTCACGGTCGCAAATATCAACGGAACCGTGTTGCTGTCGATGATGGACGAGCTTCTTCGGGTTACGCGTGCGAATGGCTGGTTGATTCTCACGGGATTTGCCAAGGAAGAATGTACGGCGCTCCAAGCCTATTTTCCAAGCGCGAAGGTGTCCGGGATGAACGAATGGCGGTGTCTTATAGCTATCGTTTCCTGACGCGCTTGGCAGGGACTTTTGGGTTGTCCGTTTCGCGAACACGCTCAAGTGCATTCTCGAGTTTTTGTCCGCCTTCAAGTACAGGGGCAAACAAATCTCCCACCCGCTCGAATCTCTCGACGGTGTTATCGATCCTGAAGTCAGTAGGCTTGAGACCGGGCTTTACCTCTTTCCAGTCAAGCGGTGTGGCGACGGGGGCTCCATCGTACGCCCGGATAACATAAGGCGCGGCAATGGTTTTGCTCATACTGATCTGAAGGTAATCGAAATAGACACGGCCTTTTTTACGTTTTTCGACGCTTCTTGGCATTGTAAACAGATTCGGTTCCCGCTCCAAGGCGAGATGCGAAAGAAGTTCAGCGAAGCTGCGGACCTGTTCATACGTGTACACGGGATCTAGCGGCACGTAGACGTGCATGCCATCACCGCCGGTCGTCTTCGGATAGCCGTTCAAACCCAAGCCAGCCAAAACCTCACGAACCAGAAGCGCTGCTTCGATGATCTGGTCAAACGAGGTATCGACCGGATCGAGATCGAGGAGCATCCAATCAGGGCGATCCAGGCTTCCGATGCGGCTCATCCAGGGATTCTGATCGATGCACCCCAGATTGGCGAGATAGAGAAGAGTTGCACGATTCTCGGCCACTACATAGTGGTTGACCTTGGAACTTTCACGAATCGGTTCGCAGCGCATCCAATCCGGGAAATGATTGGCTGCGTTCTTCTGGAAGAAAAATTCCTCCGCAATGCCGTTCGGATAGCGTTTGAGGGACAACGGACGGTCCTTGAGGTGGGGCAAGAGCCAACGGGAGACGCGATTGTAGAACTGAATCACGTCACGCTTCTTCCAACCGTCTTGCGGAAACAAGACCTTGTCAAGATTCGTGAGCTTCAGCCGGTGACCATCGACGGTGACGGTCGTCTCACGTCCGCTTAAATCGAGAGCGTCACTGTTTGCTGGTTCAGCGGCTGCGGCGAGTTCCTGGACTACTTCCTTGGGCGCCTTATCCTCGCGGAGACCAACGAAAACCGGGGCACGAAGAACGCCGTCTTGAGTCCATTCGAGGAAGCGCACCTGGCAAATCACTTCCGGGCGAACCCACGTAACATTTTTTATGTTCGGCTCTTTCTCAAAGGGACAGGCCTTGGTGATGAGGGGCTCCAATCGCTTGTGAATGGCCTTCATCAGTTTATGGTCGAAGCCAGTACCAACCTGACCAACGTGCCGCAGCTTGCGATTATCCTGGACGCCGAGAACTAGCGCGCCGAAATACTCGCGCTCGCGTTTAGCGAAACCGGCGATTACGAACTCCTGCTCATTGAGGACCTTCAGCTTCAACCAGCAGGTAGAACGCCGCGATTCGTATGTGCTTCGCCGGTCTTTGGCGAGAATGCCTTCCAGGCCCATTCGCCGCGCGGCTTCGAACATGTGCTCGCCGTCGGTTTCGAATACTTCGGAAATCTTTATGTGCTCATTCGGAATTACGACGGTTTGTAGTAGACGCTTGCGGTCTTCAAGAGGGACGGTGCGCAGGTCGTATCCATCGATGTGGAGCACATCAAAGAGGAAGAGGGTTGCTGGCGTGTTCCCGGCAAGTTGCGGGACGGAATTGAGATTAGCGGAGATCCTGGGCTGAATCATTTCGAAGCGGGCGCGTCCGTGCTCGTCAAGCACGCAGATTTCCCCGTCAAGCCAAGCTGTCTTGGCATTTACTTGCGCGACTAGACTGTGCAACTCCGGATATTGCTTCTCGCATCGGTTGCCACGACGGGAGTGGATCTGGAGAACGCCATTCTTGATCAGGCACAACGCGCGTATGCCGTCCCACTTGATCTCGTAAAACCATTGTGAACCGGTGGGTGGCTTAGTCACTAGCGTGGCGAGCATTGGTTCCAAATGGGCTAGAATGACGGCCTTTCTCGCACCTTTCAGATCCGCTGGTTTGTAAGCTTCGAGGCTGTCGGCAACTTCATCTTGCGTGCGCTTGGTTGCGACGCTCCAGGTGAACTGGTCGATATCGTATCCGGGAAGTGCAAATTCGTCGGGCTTCTTGATGAGCAGCCATTCGTTGCCCTTGCCGGCGCGCTTCATGTGCACGATGACAAAAGCACCTTTCAACTTGGTGCCGTTCAGGCGAAATTTGAAATCTCCGCGATCCAATTGGCCCTGCGCGTCCGGCTCACCGATAACTTCATAAGTGCCTTTGTCCCACAACATGACACTGCCACCGCCATAGTTCCCTTTGGGTATGTTGCCTTCAAACGTTCCATAGTCGAAGGGGTGATCTTCGACCTTCATCGCGAGCGCTTTCCGGGCGGGATCTAAACTGGGACCTTTAGGAACCGCCCAACTTACAAGGACCCCATTCACTTCGAGCCGGAAATCATAATGCAGGCGAGTCGCATCGTGCCGTTGGACACAAAAGAATCCACCGCGTCCGGAGCTGTGGGTAATAGGCACCTCCGGTTTCGGCTCAGGCGTCTTATCGAAGTGCCGCTTGCGGGCGTATTCTTTCAGAGCCATAGATGCCGTCATTATCCCAGCCTTCAGTCACCTGGCGTATCTTGCTAACCTAAGAGCACTCCCCCCGCTTTTTCGCAATTCGCGATGAACTTTGCTGAACAGCTCAAAAGCCAGCTCAACATTGTGGATGTGGTTGGCCAATACGTCCGGTTGAAACGCTCTGGTGCAGGACCACGGTACGTCGGGCTATGCCCATTTCACTCCGAGAAGACACCGTCTTTTGGCGTGCACAGCACGCTTCAGTTCTACAAATGCTTCGGGTGCGACGCGAGCGGCGATGTTTTCAAGTTCGTAATGGAACTAGAAAGCCTTACGTTTCCCGAGACACTGAAGCTGCTGGCCGAACGCTACGGCATTCCCATGCCCGAGCGCCAGCGGTCCGATGATCCGGATACACAGCGTCGAGCGGCCCTGCTCGAGATGCATGAGATCGCGGCGGAAACATTTCAAAGGAATCTGCGAGGTTCCGCTGGAACGGAGGCGCGAAGCTATCTGGAATCGCGTGGTGTCTCCCGCGAAGGGATGGATGAGTTCCGTTTGGGGCTTTCCGATCCATCGGGTCAACAATTGGTTCAAAGACTCCAGAAGTTTGGGCCGGCATTACTCGAAGAATCCGGTTTAGTAATAAAGCGCCAGGAGGGCAGCGGTTTTTACGATCGGTTTCGGACTCGCCTGATGTTCCCGATCCATAGCGAATCAGGACAGGTGATTGCATTCGGCGGGAGGGCGCTCCGGTCCAACGATGAGCCAAAATATCTAAACTCGCCTGAAACGAGGATATATAAAAAATCGGGTGTTCTATACAACCTGCACCGGGCTAAGATCGACGCGCGAAAAAACGATCGCATGATTCTGGTGGAGGGTTACATGGATGTGATCGGTATCTTTACGGCAGGCATTCACGAAGTGGTAGCGAGCTGCGGGACATCGCTCACAATTGAGCAAGTGAGGGCAATCAAGCGCCAGATTTCACAGCAGCAGGCAAGCACGGGTGAAATTATTCTGAACTTCGATGCCGACAATGCAGGCGCAAAATCCACTGAAAAGTACATCGGGACGTTGCTCGCTGAAGGGCTGCGGGTGAGAGTGCTGGAATTGGCGGATAGACTCGACGCAGACGAGTACATCCAGAAGAACGGCGCGGACGCTTACCGGAAGCAAATGGACGGGGCGAGTTTTTACTTTCACTGGCTGGCTGCGCGGGCCAAGGAAAGGTTTGATATGGCGACCGCAGAAGGCCGCGTAGACGCATTCAAGTTTATGGTGCCGGCCATCCAGCAGGTGAATGACCCGGTTGAGCGAGGCGCGATTGCCAGCGAAGTAGCTGAATTTCTGAATGTAGACCGTGATGTCATTCGCGAAAACTTCCGGCGTATGCAGGTGCCTAAATCAAGCCAGAAGGCAAGAGATGTTTCTTCTGCAGTTCCGCCGAATGAAAAGCTCTTACTTAGTTGTCTGCTGTTGAGCGCCGATGCGCGCGCGGCAATAAAAGAATATCTTCGGCGCGCGGAGCTCATGGAGTTGCTCGAATTAAGGAACATCTTCGAAGCTGTACTCGCGCTTGATGTAGAGGGCGTACAGTTTTCAATAGAGGCCGTGGCAGGCCGGTTGGAACCTCGCTTGCAGCGAATCTTGACAGCTTTAAGCTTTTCGGAGCTCGGAATAACGGAAGAAGATGCGGTATGCCAGGCGGTCCACTGTCTAAGGGCGCTTGAGGCAAAGGGAATGAACGCGGCTTGCAATACGCTTCGGCGGAGAATCCGGGAGCTCGAACAACGAGGAGAGTTTACGGAAGCGCTGCGGCTGGCGGATCAGCTGAACAGGGCAAAAGGCGCAGCTTCCGTTGCCTAAATCGTGTTGTACTATGAGGAGGTCGAGAAGCTTCATGGGGGTGTTCTCGGCAAAGTCAGCGCGTCGCTTCAGCCGTTGTGATTTTCGTTTCGACACGCGATTGCACGACATGGTGCGGCAAGGCAGTTAATGCAGGACGTTAACGATAAGGGTTTCGCTGTTTACGATGAGGTCACGGACGTCGTCCGCGACGATCTTGGGAACGGCAATGATTTGCACGATTTGTTTGCCGGGATAGACAGCACGGCCGTCGAGCTGCTGGACGAACCAAAAGAATTCGATAAGAAGGAAGACGAGGCGGAGGAACTTGCTGACGTCGATTTGTCAGCTGGCTCGTTAGACAAGAGCAACGATTCGGTACGTGTTTACCTGCGCGAAATGGGCATGGTGCCACTGCTCACGCGCGAAGGTGAGATTGAACTCGCGAAACAGATCGAACGGGGTGAAGCCGCAGTTCGAAAAGCTCTCTCCCGATCTCGCCTGATCATGCACCTTCTGTTTGAGACACGGCACAACATTGAGCGCGGTAGCGTCTCGATCCTCGACGTGTTGCAGGCACCGGATCCTCAGATATCCCGTGAAGATGAGGACTCAGTCAGATTACTGAAGGAACAGTTTCTCGAGGCCATGCAGGATATTGAGAAGCTGTACCGCAAGGCGCAGCACACTCAACAAAAGCTCATCAGCACTTCGCGCAATATGAAAGCAAAGCAGCATCGAAAGCTCCGTTTCGAGCATGCGCGAATGATGGTCTGCGTATCGAGGCAAATTCGCGCAATTCCGTTCTCGGTAGTTTTTCAGCGTTCTTTGAGTAAGGGTTTGAGAAAGGTTGTCGATCAACTCCGGCCGGCGGAGCAACAGATCGCACGGCTTCAACGCAGATTAGAACAGCCGTCGATTGCGGAGTCGAGCGGGGCACCGGCCATTCGCAAGGAGTTAAAAGCTCTCTCAAATGAGATCCAACGACTTGAGGATGAGTCCGGAGCCACGGCTACGGAGCTGCGCCGTACGCTACAAATCGTGGAGCGCGGTGAGATCGAAACGGAATCCGCGAAGAAGAGCCTGATTGAAGCCAATCTGCGATTGGTCGTCTCTGTTGCGAAGCGGTATACGAACCGCGGCATGCAGTTCCTGGATTTAATACAGGAAGGCAACATCGGACTCATGCGGGCCGTCGATAAATTCGATTACAAGCGGGGATACAAATTTTCGACGTACGCGACATGGTGGGTCCGGCAAGCGGTTACCCGCGCGATTGCGGATCAAGCGCGAACGATTCGGATACCGGTGCACATGATCGAGACGATTAACAAATTGGTAAGGCTGCAGCGCATCATGCAGCAGGAACTGGGCCGGGAACCGAATACGGAGGAACTGGCCGAACGGATGGAACTTACGGCTAACAAGATCCGGCGTGTGCTGCGTATCGCACAGGAGCCGATCTCGCTGCAGACGCCGGTGGGCGAGGAAGAGGAATCGAATCTGGGAGACTTCCTTGTGGATAGCCGGATGATTTCGCCATCGGATGCGGTGATCAATCTGAATTTGCGCGAGCAGACGGCAGAGGTTCTAAAAACTTTGAGCCCGCGCGAAGAGAAGATCGTGAAGATGCGGTTTGGTTTGCAGGACGGAAGCGAACACACGCTCGAAGAAGTAGGACAGAATTTCGCGGTTACGCGCGAGCGAATCCGCCAGATCGAGGCGAAGGCGCTTCGCAAGCTGCGTCACCCAAGCCGCAGCCACCGTCTACGGAATTTTCTAGAGAACGGCGCTCCACCGCAAGCTTAAGCCGGTATCTGCTGCTGTTTTAATACTGCCCATAACGGCCGCGCACAGAGTCGATAAGTTTGGCCGGATCGAAGCCGAGTCCGTCTTTGAAGACGAACTTTATGTTCTGGATGTCTTCGATGTGCGCCGCGGGATTTCCCACCACAACGTCGAGATCGGCATTTTTCCCGGGTGCAACTGAGCCGATTCGGTCTTGTCTGCCGAGGTATGTTGCGCCGTTCATGGTTGCGATCTGGATGGCTTCTACTGGGGTGAAGCCCGCCTCAACCAGCAATGCCACCCCACGCTGATCGCCGAACCCTGGAACTGTTCCACCGTTGCCCGTGGGATCGGGGCCGGTAAGCAGCAGGCCACCGGCTTTCACGAATGCGCGTTCGAGTTCCATGTCGCGCCTGAACCAGCGGGCTGCGTCGTGGTCCGCGGAAGTCGCTCGGCGATTCCGTGAGTAGAGATAGGCATCTCGCGCTTCTGGTGTCATCACGTCGAGGACTCGCTGCTCGAGTGAAGGCCGACCCGGCACTAAATGTTCAAACACGGGAAGTGTTGATGTGATCGCGACGTGGTGTGCGACCAGAGTCCGAAACAGACGCTGAGCCTCTGGCCCATTCGGATCCATCCGCTCTAGAGTGGGCTGGCCTTGCGTGGATGGACAGACATCCGGTTGCTTTCCAGGATCAAGCCCGGTATTCACGAAAAATCCGTGCTCCAAATTGTCGATGCCGAGTTCCGCCGCCTCCGTGTAGGTGACAGAGCAGAGGTGGCCGGTGACCTTCAATCCGCGCTTGTGCGCCTCTTCGATCGCGGCCCGCAGTTCTTCGCGGGTAATATTCATGTAAGCCTTGAATGAGGTCGCACCCTGGTCCGCCCAGTAGTTCACGAAGCGGCGCGCGTCCTCTGGGCCGGTCAGCGCGTGCATTTGTATAAAGAAGCTGCCGGAACCCTCCAGATAAGGAGCTGTCACGTCGATGTGGGGACCTGGAAGCGAGCCCGAATCGATGAACCGCTTCAGGTTCAAATCAGCGTAAGTCTCGACGCTTCCGGTGGTGCGCATGGTAGTGACACCTGCCGCAAGGTACAGGCGAGGCGAAGAGAACGTCATCTGTGGAACAAGCAGCGGCGGCTCGGAGTGGCCCGTACCATCGAGATCCGGTCTTGCGATGTAATACAGGTGATTGTGCATTCCGACAAGGCCCGGAAGAACGGTATCGCCGCTGAGGCTGAGCGCAATCTGTCCACTCTGGCTGCGGACGTCGGCGCCGGGCTGCACATCAGCGATTTTGCCGTTTTCGATAACAATATTCCGGTCTTCGAGAGGAGGCCGCCCGGTTCCATCGATAACTCGTACGTGCTCGAGCACGATGCGCGAGGCTTCGACTGCTACATACTTCTTGACAACAGGGTCGAGAGCTTGGGGGCGCTGGCTGAAGAGCGATAAGGAGGCTACAAGCGAAAGAGAAATACGAAGAGTGCGCATGCAAGTGTCCGATGGAGGCTTATCTTATCTCAACCGCCAACGTTAAGCCCGAGGGCCTGCGTTATGTTGGAGCTTTCCTTATGCCAGAAACTGAACTAGCCCGTGTCACGCCGCCGCACCCGGTCACTCCGCCTCGAAAGGTCTCCAAACCGAAAAATGCCCCGGAGCGAAGCGCGCGCCTCAGTCGTATTTTGGACGAACTCGACAGGCTGTTCCCCGAGGCGACGTGCGCGCTGCACCATAAAAATCCCTGGCAATTGCTGGTCGCGACTATCTTATCCGCGCAATGCACGGACGAACGTGTGAACAAAGTGACTCCCGGGCTGTTTGAGAAATACCCGACAATTCGGGATTTCGCGGGAGCATCGCAAGACGAATTGGCACAAGATATCCGCTCGACCGGTTTTTTCAATAATAAGGCGCGTTCGGTTATTGGCGCCGCGCGGAAGACCGTCGGCGAGTACGAGGGGCGGGTCCCGAAGACAATGGACGAGTTGTTGTTAATTCCCGGTGCAGCACGGAAGACGGCAAACGTGGTTCTCGGAACTGCTTACGGCGTCGCGTCGGGGGTCGTTGTCGACACTCATGTACAGCGAATTTCGCAGCGGCTCGCGCTTACGAAGAACACGGACCCGGTCAAGATCGAGACCGATCTGATGAAGATTGTTCCGCGATCAAAGTGGATTCTGTTTTCTCATCAGGTGATTCATTTCGGGCGTCAGATCTGCATCGCGCGAAAGCCGCGCTGCGCAAACTGTCCGCTCGATCCGGTTTGTTACGCGAAGGACAAGACGCTCGCATAGACGGGAGGAGTTTACGGCGCGCTTGTATCTGGGAGTTGACGGTGGTCAATCGAGCACAACGGCGCTGATTGGGAATGAGACAGGGCGCGTGCTGGGACTTGGGCGAGGCGGCCCGTGCAATCACGTTTCTGGCGCAGAAGGACGGACGAAGTTCTTTAATGCGCTTAGTGAAAGTCTTGAGCAAGCATGCGAACAGGCGGGTTTTGATTCAAAGACGGTAACGTTCGCGTGTGCTTGTCTGGGGTTCAGCGGCGGCCCGGAAGACAAAGAAGCTTACTCGCGAGAGCTGATCCGCAGCACGCAATACAAAATCACGCATGATGCCGAGATAGCTCTGTCAGGCGCAACCGCTGGCGAACCCGGGATTATTATCATCGCGGGTACTGGGTCAATGGCGTTCGGACGCAATGCCGAAGGTCAGACGGCGCGAGCCGGGGGATGGGGCTACATTTTCGGCGATGAAGGCGGCGCGTTCGATATCACGCGGCGTGCTTTACGAGCCGCTTTGCAATATGAGGAGGGCTGGGGTGCGCCGACAAGTTTGCGGGATGTGCTGCTGAAGGAAACTGGCGCAGGAAATGCGAATGAGATACTGCACCTTTTCTATACGCCCGAATTTACCCGCCGGAGAGTGGCTTCGCTTTGTCCGCTGGTGACACGGGCTGCCGAGAAAGGCGATCAGGTTGCAATCAAAATTTTTGATGATGCGGCTGAGGAGCTCGTGCGCTTCGTCGAGGGCGTTCATGGTCACCTGTTCCAGGCGAACCAACGTGTGCCTTTGGCCTACATCGGTGGTGCATTTCAAAGCGCGCCGCTGCTCCTGAGCTTCAAAAACCGTGTTCGTGACTCAACCGCGACGAGAGTGGGCCCGCCGCGCCTCCGCCCGGCCGCCGGTGCTCTCCTGGAAGCGCTTCGGACAGATGGCAATCAAGCCGAATTGTTTGCTGTGCCAGAATCCGAGAAATGAAGCTTCTTGTTTCGGCGTGCGCCTTTCTGATGTCTTGTTCGGTAGCGGCAACCGCATCTGAAGCGGATTGGCCGAGCGTTGAACAGCATGCCGTCGATCTATTGCAACGTTACGTTCGTATTGCGAGCGTGAATCCGCCCGCAAACACAAGCGAAACGGCGAAGCTGCTAGAGAGCGAGTTCGCCGCCGCAGGAATGCAAGTAAAGCTTTATGAGAGCGGATCAGGAGGTAAAACAAATCTGCTCGTGCGTTTGCCCGGGAAGGATAGGGCCAAGCGTCCTTTGCTGCTGCTCAACCACATGGATGTAGTGCCAGTCGACCCAGCACGTTGGAAGGCGAGTCCATTTCGGGCGGACATTAAAGATGGTTTTATGTGGGGCCGAGGCGCTCTCGATATGAAGAGCACGGGCGTTATGGAGCTTACGGCTCTCATTCTGATGAAGCAACTCGGAATCACGCCATCGCGCGACATCGTTTTTCTCGCTACCTGTGACGAAGAAACTGGTGGAGTGAACGGAGCAGGTTGGATGATTGAGCACCACTGGGACGAATTGAATCCAGAGTACGTGCTAGATGAGGGAGGCGTAGGGTCCCAAGACGTTTACACGACGGGGAAGACTGTTTTCGGAATTTCCGTGGCAGACAAGCGGGTGTTTTGGTTGAAGGTGCGTGCGACGGGCACTTCCGGACACGCATCACAGCCTATTCCTGACAACGCCAATGACATCCTGATAGGCGCAATCGAAAAAGCAAAGCAGCTTCAGCCCTCAACCAAGCCTAATGCTGTTGTTCAGGAGATGGGTCGCGCGGTAGGCACGTTTGCTTCAAACAAATTCATGAACGCCATCGAACAGAATACGATCTCGCTGACTACGTTGCGCAGTGGCGTGGGCGATCCGCCCAAAGTTAACGTAATTCCTTCCGTGGCAGAAGCAACGCTCGATTGCCGCTTACTGCCCGGCGAGAATGCGGACGAATTTCTATCAGAAATGAAAGCCCGCGTGAACAATTCGCGCGTGAGCTTCGAACAGGTTTCGCAGAAAGCCGATGATCCAGGACCAAGCCGAACAGACACACCGCTCTACCGTGCAATTCAAAAGGCTATTCTCAAACAGCACCCCGATGCAACGGTTACGCCGATTATCGTTCCATTCGGGACAGATGGCGCGAAGTTTCGAGTACACGGCAGTATCACTTATGGAATTATGCCGATGTTAATTGATGCCGCGACTCTTGCGACAATGCACAGTGACAGTGAACGCATTCCCGTCGATCAATTCCGGCAAGGGCTGCACATCTATTTCGATATCCTGCGCTCAGACTGGTGATCATGTTGCGCTTAGGCCGAAGTGGATATGGCAACGGAATCAGAAGGGAGCTCGATAGCGCCAGGGTCGAGACGCCAATCGTCTTCCGAGCACAGGACGCGTTCCGGCGTGAGGCTGATCGGGATCGATTGACGGCTGGAAGCGAGATTACAAATGACTTCAACGTTGCTGCGCTTCACGACCAGCCACTGGGCGCGCTCATCGAAATTCACTTCTACAGCTTCCATACGACCGTCCGTCAGCGCTGTCGCAGAGCGGCGAAGCGCTATCAGTCTTTTGTGCCATTCAAGAATTGAGGAATGAGGTTCGCGTGTCATCTCATCCCAGCGCAGCTTTGAGCGGTAGAACGTGGCTGGGTCTTGAGGGTCAGGAATGCACTCGGGTTGCCAACCGAAGGCGGCGAACTCGTTACAACGGCCATGCGACACCGCCCTACTCATCTCGGGATCATTGTGCTGCGTGAAATATTGGAATGGCGTAGAGGCACCAAACTCCTCACCCTGGAAGAGCATGGGCATGAATGGAGAAGTCAGAACAACGGCGGCAGCAATCTTCTGCCGGCCTAGGCTGATCAACTGACTGAAGCGCTCACCCTGCGCACGATTACCGATCTGATCATGGTTCTGGGCATAGCCTAAGAAACGATGTCCCGAGAGACCAACTGCTGAACGGCCATGCACGCGATCGCGATGCCTGGAATAAATACCGTCATACACAAAAGCTTGCTTCAATGACTTGGCAAGGCGCTCGAGTGAGCCGAAGTCCTCGTAATAGCCTGTACACTCGCGTGTCAGGACAGTGTGAAGCGCATGGTGGAAATCATCACTCCATTGCGCGTCCATGCCCAAGCCATGGGCGTAACGGCCGGTCACAACACGAGGATCGTTCAGGTCGCTCTCGGCAAGGAGAACCAAATCCCGCCTGAGGTCCAAGGCAAGCGCGTGCACCTGGGAAGAAAGGAATTCGAGAAAGTGAATGGCCGAACGGTCGTAAAGTGCGTGAATTGCGTCCAAGCGCAGCCCATCGAAATGATAATCGCGAAGCCACATTAGCGCGTTGTCGGCGAAAAAACACCGGACCTCATGACTCCCCGCATGGTCAAGGTTCACCGCCGTGCCCCAGGGAGTCTTGTAGGCGTCCGTGAAGTAAGGAGCGAACCGGTCGAGATAGTTTCCAACTGGGCCGAAATGGTTATAGACCACGTCCAGCAGCACAGCGAGCCCTCTCGAGTGGCAGGCATTCACGAGCTCTTTTAAATCGTTGGGCGTGCCGTAGCGATGATAAGGCGCGTATAGATCAACACCGTCGTATCCCCAACCCCAATCCCCGGAAAATTCGTTCACCGGCATCAGTTCTATGTGCGTGATACCGAGATCGACGAGATGATCGAGGCACTCGATTGTGCTTTGGAAAGTTCCCGCGGCGGTAAAGGTTCCGACGTGCAGTTCGTAAAGAATCGCGTTTGATAAGGGGCCGGGCTGCCAAGCTCGATCAGTCCATCTGAATGCCGAGTGATCCAAAAGGCGCGATGGACCATTGACTCCGTGTGGCTGATAAGGTGAGCGAGGGTCGGGAATGGGTTCGCTTCCATTGACGGAAAAGAAAAACTCTGTGCCAGGGCCCGCGATTTTGACCTCTGCCATCCACCAGCCACCCTCATCAGGCTGCATCGGATGCGCGATGCCGGCAATGAGAACGTCCAGCTTCTGGGCTCGGGGCGCCCAAACTTTGAAGGTATGCATTGCTCTCACTCTTTGACCAAAAGAGCAATGGGAAAAGGCGCCAGAATCTCACGGACGACAAGTTCACATCCGCAGTAAACTGCGCCCGAGAGCAGGTTACGCCAATTGCCACGCGGGACCTGAAGCGAAGCGTCACGCCAGTCATTCTGCAACGTCAGAGTGAGGCGCGGAACCATGACTACAATTTCATCGCCGCGCATGTAAGACACCAGATGGTCCGCGTTTTCTCCTTGCGCCGAAAGGGGTCGGTAGACACCTTTATAGGCAAAAGCGGAGACGTACTTGCGGCGGGCCCGCAGTGCATGATGAATTGTCCAAAGCTTCGGCAATCCCTCCTCGCTTCTTCGCCAAACTTCCTCAACGTCCAGGTTCGGCAACTCGGACAGCAGTCTCCGGCGCAGATCATAATCCACCGGCCTTCGATTGTCCGGGTCGACAAGGCTAAGATCCCAAATCTCAGCGCCCTGATACGTATCGGGAACACCTGGTGAAGTAAGCTTCAGCAGCACTTGCGAAAGTGAATTGATGCGGCCCGGCTCGATCAGTGGCTCAACAAAGACTTCGAAGTCGTTCAGAAATGCACGGTCCTGATAAAGAGCCACAATAAATTCGCGCGTCGCAGCCTCAAAGCGCTCATTTGGAGCATGCCAGGATGTCTGTTGCTTGGCCTCTCGGCAGGCTTTTTCAATGTAGGGCAGCAATCTTTCGGCCGGTATGGGCCAGGCGCCAAGCATGGTTTGGTACAAAAAATATTCTGTGTTGCGATCAGGCAGCTGGTCTGTCTTATGCTTGTCGTTCATGTTTGCCCATCTGTCAACCGCCGCTTTCCATTTTGCCGGAATTTCAGAAAGTAGATTAATGCGGGCACGCACATCTTCGCTGCGCTTGGTGTCATGGGTAGAGGACGCGAGCATAGTACGCGGGTGCGATGTCTGGATGTGGATACAAAAGTCGTGAAATGCGTCAGGCGGAGTACCAAAGCGATCGGGATCGCCGCCGACTTCATTGAGTGAGATTAGCCGG
>JBPCLH010000078.1:0-7481 GCA_051003475.1 Bryobacteraceae bacterium | reverse complement strand
GCCCCGCTGGCGTTCCTGCCGCACTACAACGGTCAAAACTGTTATTGGTGATTGTGACTCGCCCGACAGCATCACTCCAAATTTCGATGATGTTGCTATCGCTGTGCTTTCCTGGGTCGACACTGTAAGTGACATGGTCGATCAAAGTGGTCCCGGTATCATTTGGCGCATAAAAACCTCGGATGCCGCCGTTTTTGGCTGTGAGGTTTAGAAATTGCGATCCGTTTACGCCCGCGAAGTTGACGAGCGCAGACGACGAATTCTGAATCTGCAATCCGTCTAGTGTAATGAAATCTTTAGAAATGGAGACGGCATACGCGAAAGCACTATTTGCATCGATGACGGGTAGCGTTGTGCAGGTCCCAGAGGTCACATAGTGTCCGTAAGTAATCTGATGTCCGCTGGTGCCAGGGTTCGGCATTGTGAGTGTAGCCGCATAGTTGCTGCCGACACCTTGCTTCCAGGTATCGCCGCATTTGAATAGAATGAAATCCCCGCCAGCATAGCTCAACCCTGGTGAACTCACTTTACTAATCGTCTGCCAGGGATGACCGGTGTCGGTCCCACTATTTGAATTAGATCCCGTGCTCGATGAAACGTAGTAGGTGGCGCCGAATACTTGCGCAATAGAAAAGAGTAGTGCTGCACCAGCGCCAGCAAGGCGAGTGGCATGGCAGGAAATGGAGTAAAGCATGCGTTACAAGGCGCCTGGTGCGAAGATCTCTCTGATACGTGTGGGCCGTTTCGGCCTCTCTTCTCATAAGCCAAACGTCGATTCAACGCACTAGCTGAAAAATGCGAAAACACAGCTCACGGCGTTTTCAATCATCGATCATTCATCGAACGGGAAATATCTGATTCTAATAGTCTCGAATCAATGCAAACGCCCTTGAGGACTCAGGTTCATTCGACTGTATGTTTTTGTACGCATCTCGGTCCCGCGTTGAGACGGTATGGTACGCCGGAAAGGAGGTGCTTCTTTCGTGGGACGCTATTCCCTGCGATTCTTTATTTACGTCACGTCAGGCCCGGACACGCGATTGCGTTCGAACCGAACTCCCCTTTTATTTGCCAATACAGATGTAACTAAGGCTATCGCCCCCGAACGAACTCTGTGCAGACAAACTTAGTTTTGTCGTGCTTGCGGATGGCCTAATAACTAAAAACTGAGAATTGTCACTGGACGTGCAGATAGGGGCGTTCGCAAATGGGCTAGAAAAGGTAACCGTGCAAGCAGTAACCGTCCCCCCGCCGGCTGCGACTATCGCTGCTGAATCGTTTCCGGTGAGGACTGGGGATGTACCGCAAGAACCCACCGTAGTTGCGCCACTTGAAACGATGCCTATCTTACCGGGAACAGCGGATAAGGAGCCACAGTTCGGAACTCCGTTCGACTGAAACCCCGTAACGAAACTCGACGCATCGCAATTCGTGCTAGTTCCGCTAGATGAGGTTCTGATCAGTGTAGATTGGTTCCTGTTGACGTCCAGAAGATGAAGGTTTAGATCGAACGCGTCGAACCAGACACTCAGCTGACCCACACTGGGGATAACAGCGGAGCCGGTACCGCCTAGCATCTGGAAAGCGCCCGCCCCTTGGAGATTGGTGGCTGTAGCAGCGTTGCCCGTTGTAGAAGAAGCGATAGTCAGGGGATTCGTTCCTGTAAGCCTTAAATTTTGGAGAACGGTGGCTACATTCGCCACATCCGCCAAATTGTTGGTTGTCTGCAACGCGCCGATAATGCGGCCATCATTTCCCGCTGCAACCGTTGCGACGCCAATGCCGATTTTCGCGGAAAGAATGCCCGAAGATATGGCCAAGCCCGAACCTACGATCACACCGCCAAGCGTCGCACTTGTCGCTGCTGGAAGGGTGTATGCAGCAGGTGCACTGATGAGTTGTGAATATTGCACTTGGGCACAGGTGGCATTACCGAATGTCGACACTCCAATCGCATACTGGCCAGAGGCACAACCGGTTGGGCTCGCCGCTAATTGCGTAGCAGTAGCGGCATTCCCGCTAGTAGACGCGGAAATCGACAGCGGATTGGCTCCTGTAAGCTGTAAATTTTGCAAAACGGTGGCGATTTTCGTAACATCGCTTAGGTTCTTGGCGGACTGCAGCGCGCCCGTAATGCGGCTGTCATTCCCCTGTGCTGCCGTATTCGCCGTGACACCATAAGCGACCGAGAGACCGTTAGAAGAAATCTGGAATCCAGCGTTACTTGGAATCATGACCCCCCCTAGAGTTGTCGGGCTGGCCGGCGGGAGCGTATAGTTATAGCCGCTCCCAACAGCGACCCAGGTATTGGGCGCAGGGCAGGAAAAAACATTTGTGCCAATGGGTGCCGCAGTGTTGAAGAAGAGCTGTCCCACTTGACAGGTCGAAGGCAAATTAGAGCCCTGTGTTAGAGGCCTCGTGAATGGAAAATTCGAGAAGTCCGCGTTTCGACCTTGGGTCGATAAGTTAAGAGTAGTAGTTGTCTGGCCGAACGCCAGAACCCCTAGCGCAACAAACACGATGATGATACATCTCTGAGACATCATCGTCTGTAACTCACCTCGTTATCGACGCACAACACTAAATTGCTGGCTAGCATCAATATGCATACATCAAGAAAAATCGTGTGTACTGACAAATTCATGCGCTGTTTTTGAAGCCGTTCTTTGGCCGGCTCTCGCAAATAGGGCTGTGTCTTTCTTAATCGATTGCCGTCTAGAACAGCATCAGCTGGGACTATTTTCTATGGAGCTCAAGAACATTGATAGATGAACCGTCCAGACCTTGATCAAAGTAAACCATCTAAATGTCACTTGAGCGTTGCGCATAACATATAAAGGTGTGTCTCGTTGAAGCCCTTTTGCTCTTTTTTTAACACCGTACACCAAATCATAGGCGCAATCCTGAACTGCGCGAGACAGCACGATGCCAGTTACTGCGCTCCCGGAACGTTGAGACACCTCGCAGATCTGGGATGAGCCTTCGCTAGACTGTACGCCGATTGAGTTCAAAAGAAGATAGCTGATGTACGGTCGGCAGACAGAACTGAGGCAAATAGACGAAACCGGGATCTGCCGAAGGCAATGTGACGTTGCCCCGCTGAACGAATCCGTGTGAAATGAGAGTTTCCCGGCGGGCGGAAGGCCCCGCGGAAAGGGAGACTGATGAAACGAACGAGGTTTACGGAAGAGCAGATTGTGGCCATTCTGAAGCAGAGCGAGGCCGGGTTGAAGACGGCCGAGATCTGCCGACAGAGCGGGATCAGCGAAGCGACTTTCTACAACTGGAAAGCAAAGTATGGCGGCATGGGAGTAAGTGACGTGCAGAAGTTAAAGCGCTTGGAAGAAGAGAACGCGAAGCTGAAGCGAGTCGTCGCCGATCTGACGCTCGACAACGTCGTGCTCAAGGATCTGCTGGGAAAAAACTTCTAGAGCCTGCAAGCAAGCGGGCCGCGGTGACAGTCGCGATCCAGCAGCACGGGATCAGCGAACGCCGCGCTTGCAGGTTGACACAGTTGGCGCGCTCCACACAACGAAGAAAGCTGCACATCAAAAGTGATGACGACATTGCGCAGCGCCTGACGGAACTGGCTCGCGAGCGGCAGCGCTTCGGGTATCGAAGACTAACCGCACTGCTTCGCAGAGAAGGCCAGAAGCTCAACCATAAGCGGATTTATCGGCTATATCGTGATCTGGGCCTGGCCATGAGAAGACGCAAACGCAGACACAGTGGGCAGCGGCTCGCCGCTGCAACAAAAACACATCTACAAAGAGCTAATCAACGCTGGGCCATGGACTTCGTGGCCGATACGCTGGCGCACGGCCGCACCTTCCGCGTACTAACGATCATCGACGAACACACGCGGGAATGTCTGGCCGTTGAAACAGACACGAGCCTGCCAGGGTTGCGCGTCATCCGCGTGCTCGAGCGCCTTACTCAAACACGAGGCTTACCAGATGAGATTCACGTGGATCACGGGCCTGAGTTCGCCTGCCGATCCGTACGGTCCTGGTGCGAAAAGCATCGGGTGCTGCTGCGCTATATCGAGCCCGGCCGGCCGATGCAGAACGGACATATTGAATCTGAATCGTTCAACGGCCGTCTCCGCGATGAATGTCTGAATGCAAACTGGTTTCTGAATCTGGCCAGTGCGCGAATCCAACTTGAATCCTGGCGAAGCGATTACAACCGAGATCGCCCTCACAGCGCGCTCGGTTATCGCACGCCAAATGAATTCGTTGCGCTACTCGCGCAGCGACAACCGCAACCAACTATGATGGGAAAACTCTCATAGTCAACGGATACGCTGATGGGGGCACCTCAAATGGATAGAAGAGACGTTGCAGCAGGCGAGGTGACCCGGTTTCCGTCCACTAACTTATCGACAATGCGGAGCACATTCCGCCGCATCGCCTTCTTAATTGGTTGCTTGACCACGTAGCCCGGCCGGGCCAAGTCCGCCGCAGGCGCCCGAAGTGATCATACCCCAATTCCAGTACCAAATGTGCAGCTGAGAGTTTCCATGATACTCAGTGACTTCGTAGTCTTGCTTCGCGCTGTTGTTAGTGGCTGCTGGCAGAGTGCGAGCGGGGTCAAGGCCGCCGTATTTCGCTTTCCAGCCATAAATCGTGTGCTTCGACACCCGTACTGACGGCCGACGTCCTCAGTACTACGACGGCTTCCACTTGCTTCAGCGCTTCGATCATCTACGCTTGCGTGTGCTTCCCTCTGCTCATCCGCTTCCCCTTTCGTTCGCTCATATCGTACTTCGATTTCGACGGAGCTGAGAGGTCACGTCACTCCGCTAGGGTCCCCCTTTTCCGTCCGAATTAGTATTCCACTGCGGGCAGTAAGGGGGATCAGGTCACTAAGTTTTATGTTTTACAGCCATAGCCCCGATTTTCTTGGAAGCTAATGGCAGAAAAGAAACAGGATTATTGCAATGACAGGATCGACCGGATGTGGTGTGTGCATTTGGTTGCATTCCTTTCGCACACGAACTTAATTGCACTCGATGACCGGCCTTCTCAAAAAATCCTGCAAGTCACTGTTTCAATGGCACAAATCTTTTTTGTGATTCTAGTCACTCATCTTCGCTTCTGACCGATTTGAAAGATTCCCGGAGGAGCTAAAGAGAGTACTGCCTTGTGATCTACTCCATCCCCCCGGGCGCAGCCTGCCTAAATGGTGACGTGACCCCGATAATCCGTCCGAATCGAAGTACGATTTGAGACGAATGAAAGGGGAAGCAGATGAGCAGAGGAAAGCACACCGAAGCGCAGATGATCGAGGCGCTGAAGCAAGTGGAAGGCGGTCGTAGCACTGAGGAAGTGGGCCGTCAATACGGGGTGTCGAAGCACACGATTTATGGCTGGAAGCGAAGTACGGCGGCCTGGACGTGAGCGAGGCGCAGGAAGTGAAGCAACTGCGGGACGAGAACGCACGACTGAAGGAGCTGGTGGCGGATTTGAGCCTGGACAAAGACATGCTGCATTTCGCCAGCGATGTCGCCGCGAGCGGGCAACGGCTGCGCGTGTTCAGCGTGGTGGACGCCTTTACTCGCGAATGCCTGGCGCTGGAAACCGATACGAGCATGCCGAGCCGCCGCGTAACACGAGTGCTGCAGGAGATCATTACGCAGCGCGGCGCACCGCAGTTTCTTCGCTCCGATAACGGACCCGAGGTGAGCAGTCGGCACTATCTGGCCTGGTGTGTAGAGCGAAGCATCGGTACCATTCACATCCAACCGGGAAAGACCACACAAAACGGGCATGTCGAAAGCTTTCATGCGCGATTCCGTGATGAATGTCTGAACGCGAGTTGGTTCTGGAATCTCTGGGACGCACGTCGCAAAATCACCGGCTAGCGAATCGATTACAACCAGCAGCGCCCTCACTCTTCGCTGGACTATCGAACGCCGGAAGAGTTTGCACTTTATTGGGCGCTAGCCACATCGCCTTCAGTGTGTCGGAATACCACTTCGCGAGAACCGCCTCAAGGCCAAGCCCTCCGGGCGCCTGTGGCGGCCTTGACCCGGCCCAGGCTACGTGGTCAAGCCACCAATCAAGAAGGCGATGCGGCGGAATGTGCTCCGCTTTGTCGTATAACTTAGTGGACGGAAACTGGGGTCACGTCAATTGAAAGCGCTATACAAGACATAAAGACCAACTCCTCAGCATTTCAATCTGAACGAAGGATGACGCGCGGTACGTGGGCCGGGACTGGGTAGTGACTTAGATCGGGCCTCGGACGTGCGGTTCTGAAGCCAAGAACCTTGAGCGAGAGCTTATCCGAACTGCGGAGCTGAGTTCACATCGGGCGGTTCAACTTCATCAATTCCGGTCACAAGCTTTAAAAGCACAATGTGCTCTCGATCCAACGCATGGAAGCCCTTGTAGAGGCGAGTCTTATGACCTCTTTTTGCACTCTGAGGGGGTTGTAGTCGGTCACTCGCCCCCGCCGCCCTTCTGCTCTCTTGTGATCGGCAGCCGATTTGCTGCCAGAGAAGGTAATCAAAATGTCAACAACAATAAAGATGACTATGGGGCTGATTGCAGCTGTGGGGCTGATGGGGGCCTTTTGGGCCAAGAAAAGAACCTTGCGAGTGAAGTCTTCCGTCCGTAAGTACCTCGGGCCTGGGCCGAGTGAGGATGAATCGCGCGCTGCTTTCAAACCCTCTGATGCACCCATTCCCCACAAGCCAGTTAGGTAGCGCAACACGATAAACTAACTTTTTAGGGTGCCGGCCATTAGGCTGGCACTCTTCGAGGTTGGAAGGGAATCCCTATACGGGAGCATATCCCTGAGATGCGCATTTGATAAATCCTACCTTGGAAGCTCCTTCTAAATCGGTTCTTGATGTTTCCGTTGGGCTTGTGTGATGAAAAGCAACCTAATGGAATCGCTAGATGGCTCAATCTGAGCTTTCAGTTCCGGCTCCAACCCGAACCTAAGGTCAGCATCGGCAAGAGAGCTCAGCTCTCGGCCGTGTTCACAGCGAGCGAACCTTCATAAAAAATGTGGTTTTGCCGCCCGTGACTTTGCAGCAGCGCAGAGGCGCAGGAGTAACGCCGCACATTCGCAGCCTATTATTGCTAATCGAGCCGGAAGTGACCCCGCCAGATAACACGCTGCACTATAGACGCAAGGGTGCGCCCACGGACGATTGGGGTACACATGACCTGCTCCCCGAAAACCGCACAAAATGGACTATGATTTCGTACGACAGAAAGGGAGAAGGATGCCGAAGAGCAAGCACAATGAGGCGGCGATCATCGCCGCCTTGCAGCAGATGGATGCCGGGCGGACAGCAGCGGAAGTCGGTCGCGAAGTGGGTGTCAGCGCAGCGACCCTTTATTCGTGGAAAGCAAAATACGGCGGGATGAGCGTGAGCGAAGCCCAGGAAGCAAAGCAGCTACGCGATGAGAACGCACGGCTGAAGAAGCTGGTAGCGGATCTCAGTCTGGACAAAGACGCGCTGC
>JBPCLH010000077.1:0-31419 GCA_051003475.1 Bryobacteraceae bacterium | reverse complement strand
CATCGAGACCTCTGGGCTCTTGCCGTCGCCCTCGGGAGAGAACACAAATCCAGCGCCTCTTCTGAGAAAGTGGCGTAACATGAAACTCAGCCGCCCTAACCTTCAACTAAGCTCGGGACATCCTCGACGAAATTTTGGAGCAGCTTTCGGATTACGTGAAACAAGGTGGTCACGTGCTGATGGCATTCAAAAGCGGCTTTACGAATCAATATTCGACTGTGCGCGATGTCATGGCGCCTGGGCCGCTCAGGCGCGCCGCTGGCTTTCACTATCAGGAATTCACCAGTCTGCCGGAGCCGGTCCGGCTGGCACCCGACTTCTACCACACTGGTGATCAGAACAGAGGCTCAGTGTGGCAAGAATTTCTCATGCCCGACACCGCTGAAACGATCGAATCGTCTGATGACCCGTACTGGAAATTCCCAGCAATTACGCGCAATCTATACGGGACGGGATCGTTGACATATGAGGCTACGGCGGTGACTGACAAACTTCAGCGGGGGATCCTTCTTAATGTGCTGAAGCGTGCAGCCTTAACCGGTCCAGATCAGGACTTGCCCGAGTCAGTGAAGGTCAGACACGGGCTGACTTCCCGGGGCAAACGCATTCACTACTACCTGAACTTCTCCGGAATGAACTGGTCAATTCCGTACTCATATAAGCCCGGCGCTGATTACTCACAAACGCCTCATGCCGGGCAGGCGAGGCACTCACAATCCAACCATGGAATCTGGCTATTATCGCTGAAAAGTAGGGCTGAGGCGGACGGCGAGGGCTCATCTCGTGAGATCGTGCCGGTGGGCATCCGGCGTAAGACCCCGGCCCAGATGCCCGGGAACAAGTTTCAGATTTGGGATCAATCAAGATGCGCGAGGCACGGGGAGATAGCCCGCGGCCTCGCTCACATAAGTTTGCTCAGCTCCGGCGTTGTCACGCATCGGTCCAGGAAACCGAACTGGCCTGTGTCTTTTACTTCGCGCGCAGCGTCGAGGAAACCGGTCATTGCCGCGCGATAGAGTGAAGTCGCAAGGCTGATGCGCCTGACGCCGGACGTGGCGAGTTCAGTCACGGAAAATGATTTTCCTTTGATGCCCACCATGAAATTGACAGGCTTCGACACCGCCGCACAGACTGCGCCCACTGCGGCAAGGTCAGGCAAGCCGGGGGCGAAAAGCACATCGGCTCCAGCTTTTTCGAATGCTTGGAGGCGATTGATGGTGTCATCCAAGCTCGGGTCAGCGTAGAGAACATTGTGCGCGCGCGCAGTCAAGACAAACGGAAACCGGAGTGCGCGTGCCGCCTGAGCGGCTGCGGCAATCCGTTCGACAGCCAAACGAACGTCATAGAGAGGGTTGGCTTGGTTGCCAGTCGCATCCTCGATCGTGCATCCAACGAGTCCCACCTCGGCCGCAAGCCGGATCGTTTCTGCCACAATTGCAGGCGCGTCGCCAAACCCTTTCTCAAGATCCGCGGAGACGGGCAAATCCGTCGCATCCACGATTAAGCGCGCATGCGCGAGCGCCTCAGCTCGCGTCAGCCCGCCGTCCTTTCGACCCAGGGCAGAGGCGGAGGCAGCGCTCGATGTAGCCAATGCCTGGAAGCCAAGACCGGCCAGAATGCGGGCGGAGCCGACATCCCATGGATTCGGAATTACGAAGGCGCCAGGGCCATCGTGAAGGGCGTGGAAGCGAGCAGCCTTTTCGTTTTGGGTGACACTCATAGGAGGTATCTCGCAATCCGATCTCCAGATTCTACTCCCTCAGCACGGATGTGACGTCGGCGGCCACATGTTCGCAAAAGCATTGGATCGCTAAACGGCACCCCGTCATTGGCCTGTATTCCACCAACGGCTCTGAACCGGAGTTAATTGTCAGAGCGCGCCAATAGGTGACCGTAAGTTCACGTGGTCGAGCTCGGTTGAAGCTAAGAAGCTAAATTGCTCCACTGCGTCCTGCACCGAACAGTCGTTGAAGCGAAACGGCCGGGCAACAAGGGTGAATGTGTTGCGAGAGCAAATCCGTGTTGTCCCCACATCATTCCAGACCAACCCGAGTATCAGCGATTAACCATGGATTTTGATGATTAGGAAGACTTTCTATCTTGAGGCTCCTGCCAGAACACAGGATTTGCTCGATGTACAAGGGGCTTTGCGAGCAGCTGAATGCGCCATTGGATCAACTTGGCACGACGAAGCGAGGGCGCCAAATCCTTCACAATCGAATGCTGATTGGCTTGCAGAACGCCTGGCAGAGCTTAATCGGTGCGATGTTTTGGTTGTCATCTGCAGTGGCAGAGGTAGAACGCCGCTTCAAATGCCGCTTCTCGCTGGATATGCGCTGGCTTACGGTCTGCAGTTAACCTGGATCGGCTCGTCTATACAGATTGCCAGTGATCATCGGAACGTGACACAGTTCGGAACACTTGAAGAGTTTTGCCATAGTTCGGCCATCAGACGAGCCGCTTAGCTCCCTTCGGTACTCAAACGCCGACCGCAAGCAAATCGGGCGGTGAATCGTTCGTTAGTATCACTTCGAGCTGGCCCGTCTGTTTTTGAATGGAAACTGAAACCGACTTCGCGTCAGACCGTATGAGAAGGTCAATACACGAATCATTTATCCACAAATCGTGAATTTCCAGGCGCGGTATGTGGTTCGGCAAGCAAGGCCGGGAGAGCACAACGCGGCGAGCTGGAGCATTGATCCAGAGACCCAGGCAAGACTGTACTAGCATAAGCGCTGCACCCGAGGCCCACGCCTGCGGAGAGCAAGCCACAGGATACTGCGTGGGTGCCTTTCCGGCTGATCGCTCAAACCCGCAAAACAGCTCCGGCAGTCTCTGCCCCTCGAAAAATCCGGATGCCGCCAGCAGTGAATTGAGCACGCAAAGGGACTCTTGATTGAAGCCATAGCGAGCGAAACCTGCACTGATCAGGGCGTTATCGTGCGGCCAGACAGAGCCGTCGTGATACGACATCGGGTTGTACCTGCTCTCCCCGTCAGCGACCGTTCTTATGCCCCAGCCAGAAAAGGACTGTTCGGACATGAGCGTGCGCGTGACTATTCCGACGCTCATCGGATCCGCAATTCCGCTGAATAAGCAGTGCCCGGCATTCGACGTCTTAACCTTGCACGGCTTTTTCCGTCCATCTAAAGCCAGCGCGTAAGTTTCCAGCTCAGGAATCCAAAAAGCAGAGTTGAATTGAGCCTTCAGTGAGTCTGCCTCTCTGTCAAGCTTCTCAGCTCGTTCCCCGAAGCCGATGACTCGAGCTAGCTCTCCACCAAGCTTCTTTGCCGCGTACACGTATCCTTGTACTTCGGAAAGTGCAATGGGCGGCTCCGCCAACTCTCCATTTGCATGGAAAACAGAGTCGTAGGAGTCCTTCCACCCTTGCTGGATTAGACCCGTTTCTGACTTTCTCTGGTACTCGATGAACCCATCTCCATCGATATCGCCATACTCGTCAATCCACGCGAGCGCGGCCTCTACATGTGGCCAAAGTCCGCGCACGAAGTCCAGATCTCCACTGCGGATGTAATAGCTTCCTGCAAGTACCACGAAGAGCGGCGTGGCGTCGATGCTGCCATAATACCGGCCAAACGGAATCTCGCCGAGTGCGGCCATTTCGCCTTCTCTCGCCTCATGCAGGATTTTGCCGGGCTCAGCATCACGCCTTGGATCTTCTTCGGTCGCCTGAGTGGCCGAGAGATACGCCAACACTCCTCTGGCAATGCTCGGTGCCATCCAAAGGCACTGGAGGGCGGTGATGATGCCGTCTCGCCCAAACGGCGTGCTGAACCAGGGCACACCCGCATATGGATACACGCCATAGGGCGTTTCGGTGAGCATCATCCCGATGTCCGCCAGAGACCGCTTGATCCAGGAGTTGAACTGCTCGTCCGAGCTGCGAATTCCGCAACTATCCCATGTCCGGCTTCCGTCCCCGCGTTCTGCCCGGTGCAGAGCCTCGGTGAAAGTTTTCACTCGCGGCTTGGATTTATCCGACGAGCACAGCGCTGAAAAGGTCAAAGCCTGCTGGTCGAAAGGCGCGAGATCAAAAGAAAAGGAGACACGCTTAAATCCTTCGCTGAGGGGAACAAACTTCGTGGGGCTTTCAAATGTGACGACTGTACGGCGCCTCGCGCCATCTAATCCGCAACACGCAAGAGTGAGCCGCTCCTTCTTGGGAAGGATCGGCTCCACAGAGCCACGCTGCGGTCGTTCTTGTCCCCGGACTTCGAAGATGTCCACGTAATCCGCGTCGAACTCGAGAATGAGGCCTGTGTGAATCGTGTCTCGGCGATAGCTGCGGATCAGGATCTGCTGGTACAAAGTGTCTTGCCACAGGAATATGCGTCTGCTGAGATGCAACGAGCCGCGCGGAACGACTACGCGCCCCGATGCATAAACGTCCGGATTCGTCAGATCCGCCTCTGCGACAAGATTATCGGCGCGAACCGATGAGCTGAGCAGATGAGGTTTGGCGAGACCCCCGAAAAGGGCTAACGAGAGGCTGAGTTTTGATAAATGTCGAGTCCCTTTGAAGTACAAGCCTTCGTCATAACGAAGCTCAGCATCGATGTTGCCGGAAGAATCGAAAACACCGAACTGGTCGCCCTGCTTCAGGACAAGCGAGCGCTCACCCAGTCCGGGGGAAGTGGAAAGGATGTAGTACTGATTCGCTTTCGCAGCCGGATCCGCTACGAACATCGTGTTACTGAATACTGGGAATTCGGGGCTTCCGATCGCACTCGTTGATACAGCGCGACATAATCAAGCGCCATTCTCTCAGCACTAAATCTCTTTTCAAAGCAACGGCGGATAGTACGGCGGCTGAGCTTAGAAATGTCTCGCAACGCCTTCACAGCTTCATCGCAGTTATCGACGATGTATCCGGTTGCACCGTGATCCACAATCTCCGGCACGGAACCGCGTCGGAAGGCGACAACAGGAGTGCCGCATGCCATGGCTTCAATCATGACGAGGCCAAACGGCTCAGGCCAGTCAATTGGGAATAAAAGTGCCAGCGCTTCTCCAAGGAAGCGCTCTTTTTCCCCATCGGTCACTTCGCCGATGTATTCAATTAGCGGATTTTCCAGGAGTGGCTCGATTTGCTGCTCAAAGTACTCCCGATCCACGCGATCTATCTTCGCGGCAATCTTCAGCGGGATGCCCGCGCGAATCGCGATTTGGATCGCGAAATCAGGACGTTTTTCAGGAGCAATTCGACCCAAGTACGCGAGATACTTGCCGCTTTCGTAACTCGGTCGATAAAGATTCAACGGCAAACCGTGGTAGACGTTCGCCCGCCAGTTCGCCCACTCCAGCGGAGCTCGTTGGGCGATCGAGATCGAGACTAGGGGCATTTCGCGAAATCTTCTATAGACCGGTGTGAGCTGTTTTAAATCGAGTCTTCCGTGCATTGTTGTGATCGCGGGACACGGATGCATTCTCCACAGCGGGAGATGTAAATAGTCGAGATGGAAATGCACGACATCGAACTCTGAAATCCGCTGAAATACATCATCTAGCATCAAGGTTATGAACGCGAGGGGATCCTGACAGCTCTGATCGAACCGAAGAGCCGTTGGACAGGGCGAAAGCAAGCTGGCGTCTGTGATGGAATCACCACTGGCAAAGAGTGTAACCTCATGCCCTTGCCGGACAAGTTCTTCCGTTAGATAAGATACGACTCGCTCAGTTCCTCCGTACAGGACCGGAGGTACACTCTCGACCAGCGGCGAGATCTGTGCAATCTTCATCTTGTACAAACCCCAACCATATAGGACAGCTTCCACTGGGAAACCGTTTCATTGCTAACACTCGTTGACTTCAAGGAACGTTAACGAACCGTCCGCGTGTGATCGTAGACCAACCTCGATAAATCCCACAATTCGGCTTTCTGGTTCCTGGGCCAGGAGAACGACAGCGGGCAAGGCTCCGGGGGATTTGCCGGCCAGCAGCGAAGCCAGATCCTCTGCGTGTTCGGCGACGCCAACCTCAGGCCACAGGCAGTGACACATCTCGGCCCCTTGCGATAGGTCCTCCAATTCCGCCCGCCGGACAACGAGATGCTCCATGCCGACATAATAGGCGCACGAAGATGAATTGTCCTCGCGCGGCGTACACGATTTTGTCGAGGGATTGCCAATGAGGACCGTGCAAGCCTTGCATAGGGCAAGAGCGACGCATAGTAGTTTGGGAAATGTCTCCCAACTGGTTTGCACGTATGTATGGCTCAAACTTCGGCGATCCTGGATCTGAACCCTCACTTGGAAAACACCGAATCAGACACTGTTATGCGGTACACGCCCGGTGCGAGCCTCGCGAACAGCTTCGACATCGCCGCACAGATCCGAACTTCGACATGCTCTTAACAAATCTATGATTGAACAAGCCTCTGGATGAACAGGTTTCGAATCGCTCTCGCCAATATTCGATTCCCGGCGACCCCTGACGACTCGGTCACGTTGGCCGAACAAGCCATCGCTCAAGCGTCCATCGAGCGCGTCGGCCTTATCTGCTTTCCGGGATGTTTTATTCCCGGCTACAGAGGACCGGGGAAGCCGGTACCGCCCCCCGACCGCGCGTTCCTCGAGCGCGCTTGGTCCGCCATTGCGGCGGCCGCTGCGAAGGCAAACCTCGCGGTTGTTCTCGGCACCGAACGCGTCGTAGATGGCACTCTGCTAGCCACCGCACTAGTCATCAATCGAGACGGAACGTGCGCCGGTTTCCAAGACAAAGTCCAACTCGATCCTTCTGAGGACGGTGTCTATTCGCCCGGTTCTGGGAGACGGGTTTTCCAAGTCGGTCCGCTGACATTTGGTGTCGCAATCTGCCATGAGGGTTGGCGCTATCCGGAGACGGTCCGCTGGCCCGTCCGACACGGCGCACACATCGTGTTCCACCCTCATTTCCACGAAGCCGAGCCGGGCGGTTACGTGGCTTCGAGTTTCGCCGATCCTGCGAACTCATTCCATGAGAAGGCAGCCTTGTGTCGCGCCGCCGAGAACACCTGCTATTTCGCAACTGTAAACTGCGCAAGCGCTGGGTCACCGACCACTTCGGCAGTGGTGCGACCCGATGGGACGCTGCTCAGCTATCAGCCATACGGCAAAGAAGGGTTGCTGATCGCCGAAATCGACATCACTGCGGCCACAGGCCTCCTCGCGGCGCGCTACAAATCTGTCTAGGAATGCCAGTGCCCTCAACCTCACTCATGGACCGATCACGGTTGTCGGCCAACCTTCCCTTATCTTCGGCCGGCTGCGACGCGCGGCGCTAGATTATAGGAGTTTCTATGATTTTGAAACAGTACTATCTGGGCTGCCTCGCCCACGCCTCCTATCTGCTCGGAGACGAGGCCACTTCGACCGCCATCATCGTAGACCCCCAACGCGATATCCAGCAGTACTTGGCCGAGGCTGAGGAATTGGGTCTGCAGATCCGCCACGTCTTCCTCAGCCACTTCCACGCCGACTTCGTTGCCGGCCACCTAGAATTGCGCGACCGTTGCGGCGCGATCATCCATCTCGGCTCCCGTGCCCAGGCGGAATACGCCTTCGTGGCAATGAAGGACGGCGACACCCTGGATTTCTCAGGGCTGCGTCTGCAAATCCTTGAGACTCCCGGTCACACCATCGAGTCGATATCCATCCTGGTGTTCGATGTCCAGAAGGACCCGGCGAAACCTTACGCCGTCCTCACGGGCGATACGCTGTTCATCGGAGACGTTGGCCGCCCTGACCTGCGTGCGTCGCTTGGGTGGACTGCCAACGACCTCGGCGCGTACCTTTTCGACTCGCTCCACGATAAACTCCTAACGCTCCCCGACGAGACGCTCGTTTACCCGGCTCACGGCGCGGGCTCCTTGTGCGGGAAGAAGCTTTCCTCCGACACGGTCTCTTTCCTGGGAGATCAACGTCGTTTGAATTACGCCCTACAGCCCATGTCGAAAGAAGAATTTATTCGTCTCGTCACGGCCGACCAACCCGACGCTCCGCCGTACTTCACGTATGACGCCATTCTCAACACCCGTGAGCACGCAACGCTGGACAAGAATCTCGAACAGGTTCTCCATCCCATCGATTGCGCCGACGTCCTCCGAATGGGGGATGCGGGCGCTCAGATTCTTGATGTTCGCGACCCCACCGAGTACGCTAAGGCTCATCTCGCCGGCAGTTTCAATGTCGGACTGGGTGGCCAATACGCCACGTGGGCGGGCACAGTCCTTGACCGCACCAAGCCCATCGTGATCATCGCTGAGCCCGGACGCGAGCAGGAAGCGACCCTGCGCCTGGGCCGCATCGGTTTCGATCACGTCAAAGGCTATATGAGCGGAGGCATGGAAGCGCTGGCTGGCCGGCCGGAATTAGTGTGGCCGACGGAGCGCATTAGCGCCCCGATGGTGGCGGAAGAGTTGGCGAGCGTCGATCCCCCGGTATTGCTGGATGTCAGAAATCCGCGCGAGTGGGTGAGCAAACACATCGACGGCAGCTTCAACGTTCCACTCAACCATTTGCAAGAGCGCATCTCTGAAATCCCGCGCGACCGTCGCATTGCGGTCCATTGCGCGGGCGGGTACCGCTCATCGATAGCCGCAAGCATCCTGCATCAGTATGGAATTACGAATCTAAGCGAGATGGCGGGTGGCCTTGCCGCTTGGGAAGCGGCTAAACTGCCGGTCGTTTCGGAAGCGTAGTTACGCCCAAGGACGACGGATCGTTTCTCAGCTCTCGCCCGGATGAAGTCTTCAATCTCGCGGCCCGACCTTTCACCAATTCGTGCTACCCGAAATCCCGGGGTGGCTACGCTGGCTGTTCGAACTGTGCTCCAGCAGGTGTGAAAACTCATCCACTGACGCACGGCAGAGGCAGCTATGTTTGATTTCAGTTGTTTTCCCGAAGACCGTTCCGGATTTGAAAGTCTCCATCGGCCGATTGCGGGACAACTGGGCGATCTGCACGTGACCTGCCCGAACGTCTGATGTGCTACGTTGCGGCGACGTTCCAAACTGTTGTCATGAACTTCGAAACGGGCCCGCTGGCCTCCTTCTCTGAAGCTATAACGGATTTAATCGGCAAAGCCTCCTCGGGTGTGGTGGTGATTAAAGGCTCGCCGTACAGGGCTAGCAGCGGGATTGCGCTGGCCGCGGATCTCATAGCGGCCTGCAACCATGCCGTCAAGCGCGATGAGGGCATCACAGTTGTGTCCAGCGATGGCCACGAGTTTCGGGCCACCGTAATTGGCCGCCTGCCTGGTCTTGATGTCACGATCCTTAAAGCCGATCCGGGGATCCTGACTCCATTGCCGTCTGCCGACATGAGCGCCCTCAAAGCTGGCGCGCTAATAGCCGCGGTCGGCTGGACACTTGATGTCGGAGCGTCTGCCAGCCTCGGAACTTTGGGCGCCATCGGCGGGCCCCGGCGCATGTGGCGCGGCGGAACGGTCGATCACTTCCTTCGTCTAGACATCAACCTATATCCTTCACAATCCGGGGCAGCCATCGTTGACGCCGCGGCCCGTCTGATTGGGCTAGCGACCCCGGCCCTTTCCCGTCATGCGGCCGTGTCAATTCCCATCGATACATTGCGCCGTTTCGGCGAGGAGCTTCGGTCTCAAGGCCGCATCCGTCGTGGTTACGTAGGTGTCGCCGCACAGGCAGTTCCCATCCCTGCAGCGCTTCGTGAAAAAACCCATCTTGATGTGTCCGCTGGTTTAATGTTGCTTAGTGTCGAACCTGATTCACCCGCCGAACGCGCCGGTTTGCAATTAGGTGACATCTTGACCATGCTCGATGGCAAGCCAATCGCCGACGTGGAAGAGCTGCAGGATTTGCTTAGTGGAGATGCCGTTGGCAAAACTCTCGAAGCCGTGGTTATTCGGGGGGGCGAAGCACTCCGTGTCGGAATCACGATCGTCGAATGGCTTGCATCCAAGCGACGCCGCATAACGGAGAATTGAGAATTCAACCCGACCGACGATCGCAAAACGCGCGAGCCGAGCCTGGGAGTTACTTGCTTCGACTGCCGTTCGTCGCGGCGAGGGCGAGAAAGGCAGGCGTGTGACCGCGCAGTGGGCTCCTGCGCCGTTCATCACGGCCGCGTGATTCGCGTTGCTATTGTTGCGAGGAGCGCCCATGCGGCGGAAGAGATTACCGACGCTCTCGCGGGCGAAGAGCTCCTTGAAATCGTGGATGTTCGCGTATCGCCACGTTTTCTGCCTTCGTCTCGGCGGGCTTTATGTGATGTGGTGTTGACAGTTGGACTGCCCGGATTGGACGCGCCGCTCGACGAACCGCCTGTTGTCGCCCTCGTTGAGGCACCGTTCAGGTTCTTTCCAGGGCCTCAGTCTCCGCATGCGACACTGCCGATTTCAGCGCGGACGGAGGAAATCTTCGCTGCTCTGATCGCGGCTGCGAGTGGACTATTTGTTCTTACAGCCGATCAGGCCCTCGCCGCGGTTCGCAGACCCGGGATCGAAGCATCATCCTTCGCCGTGAAGCAAGAAAAGCTGACTCCTCGCGAACTGGAAGTCCTCCGCATGCTAGCCGACGGACTCCCGAACAAGGCAATTGCCGCCGCTCTCCGCGTTTCAGATCACACGATCAAATTTCACGTTTCGCAAATCCTGGCAAAACTCAATGCCACCAGCCGGACGGAGGCGGTGACCGCTGGTATCCGAGCCGGCTTATTGTTCGTCTGAAACGATCCGTTTCATAATGATTGAACTCCGCTATGCTTGGGAACTGGTCAACGCTGTCCGGTACGAGTGTTGGGTGAGCGGTAAGAGTTTAACCGTGATCAGAGCTTGATGCGGACACGGACCGCGCCGATGCAACAGGACGAATGACAGCTCCGTAATGCCGGTAATAGCGACGGTGGCGGAAACAAGCTCTGGTGCAGGAAAGGCCCAGGAAGAAGAAAATTAACAGCGCAACCAAACAGCCAAGCCCGATATTTCTCATTACGGAATTTCGAGCGGGTACCGTCCTCGGCGATTCCTGAGCGTATTGAGGTTGGTATGAAGTTTGGCGCGGGTCCGAAGCAGTTGCGAATCGCGTGCCGCAATTCGCACAGAACTTCGCATCATCCGAATTGGCGAGCCCGCAATTTGGACAGTTCATATTCAGGCTTACTGTACCAATTAGGCGGCTTGTTGGGCTGTAATGGGCTGTAGGTTTTCCTCGGCTTCTTCCTCTTCTTTGCAGGCAGCGAGGGTCTGGTCTAAACGGAGCATGATGGTTTGTAAAAGTTGGTGATCCAGCTTGGCTTCGGCGAGCGAAACGTTCCATCGATGCAGGTCTTGCTTGCGTATTTCGGCTGCTTCGCGGCGCGTGTGATCGGCTTGTTTATGCGTCTGCGATTCGAACCCAATTCCCTGTTTGCGCTTTTCCGCTCTTAATTTTAGAAGATCGTTGAGGCACTTGTGAAAGGCGCGCTCGTTGGTGGTTTGGTAGCGCAGATAGAGCGCAAGCTGTTTTTGGTCGTCGCAGATTGGCAACTCCTGATTGAAGGTCACGTGCTGCAACATGAGCGCTCGCTTGCTGAGCCAGATCGCTTGCGCCATTCTGTCGACCAGAATGGTCTCGGTGAGGCCGGAGGGTTTGTGCTCGTCGCGTAAACCGCCGAGTAGCATGTCGAATTCCTCCTGGCTTTCCCAGGGAAGAACGGTGAATGCGCCCGAGAAGCCGTGCCGGAAATTGTTCCGAGCGGAGATGGCTTTACCCTCCGGAGTTTTCGGACCGGTGGAACGTTGAGCATTCGATTGATTCGCTGCAAGCTGAGCGGAGGTAGTCATTGGAGGCTCCCAAAATGAAAAACGCCGGAGAGGCGCTAGGCCCTGGTCCGGCGTTTCTCGAAAAATTAGAAGCGCAGCAGCTTCCTGGAACCCAGTATACGGCATCCCTCCAAGCGAATCCGGGTAAGTGGATGAAAGCAAGACGGATTTAGGTTGTGACTGCTTCTGGGCTGGTAAGCTTTCAAACAGGCAAAAAACAAGATGAGTGAACCTTTGAAAGTTGCTGTGGCCGGGCTTGGACGCATGGGGACGGTGCATGCGCTGCACGTGCACGAACTGGCGCGGGATACGCAGCAATGTGAACTTGCCGCGTTAGCAGAGGTCGATATCGAGCGTGCCCGCCGGTTCAATGCGGATATTGGAGGGCAGGTCCCGATTTTTTCGTCGCTCGAAGAGCTTGCAAAAGCGGGTGTCTGCGATGCGACGGTGATCGTCACTCCAACGGATAACCACCGGGAACACGCCGCGATCATGATCGCAGCCGGTCATCGCGTTTTGTTGGAAAAGCCGCTCACAGGAAGTCTGGAGGCGGATCGAGAATTTGCGGCGGAACTGGACAGGGATCATCCGAATGCTCTGATGCTCGCGTTTCAGCGCCGTTTCGACGAACCTCTCATGTACGCGAAAGAGCTGATGGAAAGTGGCGCGATTGGACGGGTTTTCAAAATCTACTCCGCGCTTGAAGATTCGAATCCCGCTCCGAATGGGTACAGAAGCACCGGGATTCTGCCGGATATGTCGGTGCACAATGTGGATGAGATTCTATGGCTGACGGGACGCATGCCGAGTAAAGCGCTTGCCATTGGTTCTCGAATCTACAGCCATGCGCACACAACCTGTGTGGAGGATTTCGATGATGCGCTTTTGTATCTCTGGTTCGACGATGATCTAGCGGCGCAGGTTCAGGTCAGCCGGAATCATGTGTCCGGTTACCGGGTCGAGACCGTGATTTTTGGCGAAGAGGGGCAGATTCACGTCGGCCGGTTTGAGCAAAAGCCTTTTGAGATTGTGGTCGAAGCTTATGGCCGGCGCGGCCGAACAAAACCTATCGCGTACAGAAGCTTTTCGATGCGCGATTATGGCCGGACGCTGCCGGAATTCGTGGATCGTTTTGGAGCGGCTTACAAAGCCGAGGTAGCCGCATTTATTCATTGCTGCAGAACAGGGGCACATCTTCCAACTACTCACCGCGATGGCGTTCGTGCACAGGAGGCGATTTCAGCGGGAATGCAGGCGATGATCGGTCCCGAACACGCGGCAGCGGTGGCAGCGAGCTAGGCGAATTTGGTGACCCGCCACAGGGCTAAACCGGCAGCGACGAGGACGAGCAGCATCGCGAGACTCAGGGCGAGTAACCATCCCATGTGAATTTCCATGTGAGGAACTCGCGCCATTGCTCCGAGCACGGCAAAGATGAATACGGCACCCGCGACAAGAACCCAGTCGAGCCAAGTGCGGCGAGTAGTGCCGGACTCAAGGTCGCGGCCCTCCATGCGAGTTCTCACATAGTCAGGGTTGATCCCGTATAAGTTAGTTTCCCGCTGAGCGGCTTCCTTCCAGCTGGAGTATTCACTTTCTGATGCAGAGGAAAGTGCGATCGCCACTGCCCCTGCTGCCATCAGAAGCGACCCGCCAATGACTTCCGCATAGACATTTGCGTGTAAGCCATGCAACTCGTGGAAAACCAAGATCGCCCACAGCAGGCCCCAGAGCTGGTTTGTATTCGACAATGGAATCCCGCGACTGATTCCGACGTATTTCGTTGCGTAGTTCTGAAACAGGTCGCCCACAACCCACATGAATCCACCGAGAAGAGGCCAAAACAGGATGCTGCGATTCGCGGCGAGCTCATGCCAAAAGGGCGATATGCCGCCGAGAAACAGGATGGCGATTACGGTGACCGTCGTCATTTCTCCGAAGGTGAAGAATGTGAGAAACGTGAGCGGATTCATGCCAGTGATGTAGGCCTTGCGATAGGAAATATACATGGACCCGAACATGAGTCCAGCGCCTAGGGCCGCGGCCATTCCGCGAACAGCGCTTCCTTGCGCACCCTGCGATGTGGACGCTTCCGATATGAATATTGCACCGACGAAGATGACAAGCGCACCGCCGACAACTCCTACTTTTCGGAACCAGGGTGCTCGATGCAATTCTTTAAAGAGAAGCGTTCCCCAGAGAATGCCGATGAGGCTATTTGCATTCCACAGCGGGAAAGCGAGACTCAAGCCGATGTCCCTGACAGCGAATATCGTCAGCGTGTTTCCCACTGCCCAAAGGCAGCCCGCCATAACCCCCCATACAACGAGGTGTGGCACATGCCGCGCATCGGTGAACGTATCCGAAGTACCGCGAATGAGGGCAGGCAAACTCCAGCGCGAGATAAAAGCGCCTGCGACCATCATGAACGAAATGACTAACGGAGAGACAGAAACAGTTACTAACTTCGTGGGGGCCTCGGCTCCCGCTAGCCATAGAGCCGCTGAAATGCCGCAAAAAATTCCCAGCCTGTGAAGTTTTCGTTGGCGAGAGTGGTCTGTAGAGGCTTCGGGGATTGTAGGGTTCAACTGGTTCCTCTCCGCTCATTGGACTAGACGCAGCAGCAGCAACCCGATCATCAGAACGACAAAGGGAACCCAAAATTGAACGTCGCGGAAGATGGCTTTCGGCCAATTCCGGGAGCGTACGGGGCGTTGCTTTCGCTCGTGGGTCATGCCGTGTGAATCGTATTTCGACGCATGGCATCGAGGCTGAGCCGGAGCCCCTCATCATAGGGAGTCTTCCGGACTGCGCCGAGCAAGTGGTGCAACACGGAATCGTCCATCAAGACCGGTGTGGTGAGTAGATAGTTCATCTCGACCAGCTCGCGCATTATCGGGTTGAACAATCCTAACAGGCGCAACGTATTCTTCCCGGCGATGCGAAGACGAGGCTTGGCTCCCGCCATTCTGAATACGCGCTCGGCCAGATCGCGCTGGGTGACCGTACCCGCGCCCGCCAGATTCCAGGCGCGTCCATACGCTTCCGACTTTTCGGCCAAGGCGATGACCACCGGGCCCACATCGGGAACGAAAACAAACTCGTGGGACGTATCGATGGGTCCTAGCATATTCGCCGTTCCGCCTTGGGCGGCAGCTTGAAAGAGAGAATGCAGAAAACTGCGCTCGACATTCGGGCCGTAGAAATCGGGCAGACGAAGGATGGTGCCGCGAATCTTGCGTTCAGCATCAGCCCCGAGCAGAATGTCTTCCTGCTCTTTGCGCATCTTGCCTTTGAAGGTGTGCGGCTGACGCGGATGCTCTTCCGTGACCGGAGTCGTCTGCGGCCGGCCATACGGATAAACGGTGCCGATCAAAATGACACGCTCGGCACCCTCGGCCATGGCAGCGTCGAGCGTTTTACGCATGAGGATGGGATGCAGGCGAAATTTATTGTAGGGGACGCCAACCAGGTACACAAGAATATCGGCACCTCGTACGGCAGCTCTCGCCGAATTCGGATCGTCCGGGTTCCAGGTCACAATTTGAGCGAGTTTGGAACCGGCGAACCTCGCGTCGAGACTGGCTCGATTGCGCCCGACGACCCGGTACTCTTGCCCTTTTCGATCTAGTGCAGCCGCGACACTCTGGCCAATCACGCCCGCGGCGCCGATGAGTGCAATCTTGTCCATGTCCACTTCCTAGAATAAGTTCAGATACCGGATGCCGCAGCAAGAAACTGTCCACATCACTCCAGAGGCGATCATCAGCTTTCTTCTCGAGGAAATGGAAGCGGGAATGTGCCCTAGCTATTACAGCAATCTGGTGCCGAGCATTTATGACGTGTACCTCTATGGCGAGGACCTAGAGAGGCTGCGACCGTTGGAACAGAGAATGCGTGACGAGGCCGTGAACGCTCTCGGCGAAAAGTTGGTGGCGCTGAATAAGGTGGCGGCGCGAAAGCCGAAGCTGGCGCTCGCGGCGTCAAAGAAGCGCGCAAAGCGCTATGAAACTCTCGGCGAATGGTCAGTTGCGTTCTACGAAAATACAGACGATGACGCCCGGGAGAATCCGCTGGTGATTCATTCCACATTTCCGTTGAGCACGCAAGCGGATGACCGGGTGGGCACGTTGACGGAGCGTGTCAGCAAAAAGCGCAGCGATGGCCAGACGCTGACGACATCGACGGAACGGGTCGGCGATATCGATACGCGGCGCGCGATGGGCATTGTTTATGGAAGTCTTTCTTACGAGGATGATAGCGGCGCGCATACATATCAAATGACAAAGGACCTGATCAAAATAGGCCGCGGTGCCGAGGATCGCTGGGTTGATCTGAAGGTGAATTCGAAAAAGGATGTCTCTCGTGAACATGTTCAAATCCGGCGCGATCCGGGGACGGGGCAGTTGTTTATAAAAGATCTGAGCAGTCTGGGGACGACGGTCGACGGCAAACGCGTGCTACCAAGCATCCAGCAGGTGAACGGCGAGGACGTGGATAGAAATATAGAGGTGCCGCTGCCGAGCAAGGCGCGCATCGGACTGGCGGGTGTGTTGTTCATGGATTTCAAGGCAGTCAGGCAGCGATGACGGCTCTTCATTCAGCGCGCTATCTATTCATCATTCTTCTGCTGGTCTTCGCGCTCTGCGGTATCTGGTTCGCCAGGAAAAAGGTCGATTAATGACGACGGCTGTTCCGCGCTATCTTTCGGCTGGGTCGACCGATCAAGGTTACGTTCGCACCAACAATGAAGATCGCGTTTACTGCGACGACGTGCGGGGTTTGTTTCTCGTGGTGGATGGCATGGGCGGGCACGAGGCAGGCGAGCACGCTGCCGAAATCGCCGTTGAACGTGTGCGGATTCGGTTGGAGCGTCAGACGGGCACCGTGGAGCAGCGCCTGCGTGAGGCGATTGCACTTGCTAACAACGCTATCTATGAAGCGGCTCAGAAAAATCCCGAGTGGACGGGCATGGCATGTGTGCTTACGGCGGCAGTTATTGAGGATGGGCAGATCACCGCCGGCCACGTCGGAGACTCGCGACTTTACACAATCAAGCGCGGCGTTATCGAGAAGATGACGCACGATCACTCGCCGGTCGGAGAACGTGAGGACAGCGGAGAACTCAGCGAGGCAGAAGCGATGCAGCATCCCCGGCGGAACGAAGTGTACCGCGATGTTGGCTCGCGAGAACGCACGCCCGATGCCGCAGATTTTATCGAGATTTTTCAGAGGCCGTTCGAGGCGGATGGCGCTCTCCTGCTTTGCAGTGATGGTTTGAGTGACGCGATTTCGTCCGAGAAGATTCTGAGGATTGTCGAGGAGAATGCGGGCGACCGCTGGGCAACCGTGCGGGCGTTGATTGCAGCGGCGAACGAGGTTGGCAAGGACAACGTCTCCGCCATCTTCGTAGAAGGCGAGGCATTCGCTACGTCATTCGGGCGGCAGTCCGTTCGGGAAGCGAGTGACGTGGTTCCTGCCAATGCATCCACGGGCGAGAGCACGGAACCGATGGCGGCTAGGCAGGGTGTGGCCCGAGCTCCCCGGTATGGCAGGCGTGCAGCTTACCTGATTTTCGGTGTGCTGCTTGGCGCGGCGCTTACTTTCTTCGTTCAGAGATACGTCTTGGAGAAAAGATTTGCGCCTGCTTCCCGATCGTTGGTGGTGAGCGCGGGCGGCACGATCGCTGCTGCCCTGGATAAAGCGCAGCCCGGCGAGAGCATTGCCGTTGCTCCCGGAACGTACAGCGAGGCTGTGAAGTTAAAGGAAGGCGTGACGCTCACGGCTCAACGGGCGCACGAAGCAGTTATCGAAGGACCGGTGACGGCAGATGGCGTTCAACATGCGCGGCTGGAAGGGTTCACGATTCGTGGCGGAGGTGCCGGGATTCGCATTCGAGATAGTGATGTCATTCTTTCCCGTGATGACATCAGTGACGGGCGCGGAATGGGCGTTGAATATAGCGGCAACTCACGCGGCGCAATCTTTGCGTGTTTCATCCACAATAACGCCGAGAGTGGCATTGCCGTAACCGATGCGGCCGCTCCGGCTATCGAAGGCAATCTGATTGAAGCTAACGGAGCGCGGCCTGGTTCATTACGCCCAGGTTTGGTCATCCGATCCACGCTTCGGCCTTCCGTGGTTCGGAACGTTTTCGCCGGGAATGGCGCTGAGGCGGTCTGGTCGGCGACTCCTGACGAGGCGATCACGCAACGCAATTTCTTCTTCGTTTCGGGCAAGCCGGACGAGCGACCCAAGTTGCGGATCGTGACACGCGGCGAGGAAGCCCACCAGTGAATGCCGGGGACCGCTACGGGCAATACCAAATCATCCGGTTGATTGGGCGAGGCGCCATGGGCGAGGTCTTCCTGGCTCACGATACGGAAACACGGCGCGAGGTTGCGCTCAAGATCGTGTACAAGGGTCCTGAACCAGAGGATCAGGACATCCTCGATGCCGAACGGCTGGGAGCCGAACTGCAAAAGCGCCTGAGCGGCGTTGATAGACGCGTCGTTACGGTCAACAAGTATGGCGAAAAATCGGGCGATCTTTTCATCGAAATGGAATATATCGAAGGCGAGGATCTCTCGGCTGTGATGGCTCGGGGCCCAGTGAATCCTGGCTTCGCGACGCATGTGGCAAGAGAGCTTTGCGAAATGCTGGAGAATCTCAAAGCGTTCACAACCACGATCGGAGATCGCCGGTTCACTGGCATCATTCATGGGGATCTGAAGCCACGGAACATCCGTATCAATAAACAAAACCAGGTGAAAGTGCTGGATTTCGGAATCGCGAAGGCGTTAACACACACACGCAAATACACGATGAACGTTTTTGCAAGCAGCGCGTATTGTTCGCCAGAGCGTCTGGAAACGCAAAACATGGACTCGCATTCCGACCTATGGTCCGTGGGTGTGCTTTTGTATCAGATGGTCGCGCACAGGCTGCCCTTCGAGGAGCCGACGAAAGAGCGACTGGAGCGCCGCATCCGGTCGCCGCAACCTCCCGATCCGCTTCCGCCTTTGTGTCCTGAACCGTTGCGCCGCATCATCCTGAAGATGCTAACGCGAGACGCTGCGGGGCGTTACCAGACAGCGCTCGAGGTGAATCAAGATCTGGCTCGCTTTCAAAATGGCCAGCAGGTCAGGGCCGAAGCTGCCCGTCCAATACAAGCGTTTGACAATAATGCCACGGTGCGGACAGCTCAGCCGGTCCGAGAAAAGGCGGTGGAAGATCGGACGGTAAGGTCCGGACGCAATGTGCTGCCATCGACAAAACGGAACCGGAGCAACAGAGCGCTGGGCTGCGTTGCAGCGTTCGGGGTTGTGTGTCTGATTGTCTTCACTTTCGTGTCATTGCAGCTTAACTTCTGGAATGATGCGGACAAGCTGAAGACGGATCTCGAGACGGAGCATGTGGCGAACCTAGATGACGGTTGGACACGATATCAAGCGCTTGCAAAGAGAATGCACCTAGGTATGTTTTTGTGGGGCGCCAAGAGTACGCTGAAAAAGCGACTGGTTGCAGGCGCCGATGAGACCATTACCGAATACCGAAACAGCGACGCGCCGAGCGTATACGAGCCGCAATGGGTGCAAGCACGGAACAATCTCTCCCGCGCGCTCGAATTGGATTCTGGCGATAACAGCATACAGGGCCGGTTGCGACTGTGCGAAGGGCACATAGATCGTATCGATGCGAATGCTTTCCGCGGCACAGCCCGGCTGAAGCGTCTGAACGCGGCAGTGAATAAATTCAACGAAGCGGCTGAGCTCATGAAGCACTCGCCAGACCCTTACCTCGGGTTGGCAAATCTCTACATATACGATTTGAGCGACGTGGAGAAGGGCGAAGACGCTCTGAAAAAGGCGGCGCATCGCGGACATCCTGTTGGCAAGCGGGAAACAGCGCAATTGGCGGACGGTTATCGGCGGCGTGCGGATCAAATTTGGCGTGAATCGCGCGGCTACATTCGTTCGCCTTCCCAGGAGCGCGACTATCTGGACAGGGCCAGAGAGGATTACATCCACGCCGAGGATCTTTACCGGCGAGCGGGACTGTTCGGCGACACGGCGCGAAACCAATTCCAAGCGATCCAGGGCCAGCAGAAGGTGGAGCAGCGGTTGACTGCGCTCGAGGGAGGCACGATTTCACAGTGAAGATTTCACGCGAGGAAATCGCAAGCCGGGCTCTAGAACGCCGCGAGACGGAGCGGAGGGGGCAGGCCGGATCGCGCGGAATTGAACTGCTGTGGCTGATAGCCGCTTCCATGGTGGTTGCGAGCGGACTGGTACTCGTGTATCAAGCAAAGACTCACGGCGTCGCTGAAGAAGAGAAAAACACGTTGAACCTGAATCAACTTACTCGTCGACAGCAGCTGCTCCCATGTTTGGGCATGATTCCTTCGCAATCGGACCAGGAATTTATTGCAGAACGGATTTACAACGTGAAGCGGCATGGGGAGGAGTTCAGTAATGCCGGGGCGATTGCGCGGTTGAGGGCAACGGAAAGCGAGGTTGCCAGGGCTCGCGGGCTCGATTCATTTCCGAAGCGTATGGCAGAGGCGAGACAGCGCAGAGAGCGACGGGAGGAGGAGAGAGAAACCAGTAGCAGCTGGTTCAGCAAAAAATGGGAATCTTTGCGGGGCAGGGAAGCGGAGCGGGAGATTTCAATTCCGCTGCTCACTTCAGCAGAATTTGCGCAGTTCAAACCTCATGTAAGGGTTCGCGATGCCGGGCAGTACCGTACCCGGCTGCTTGTGTGGGTCAGTTTGTTCTTCGCGGCTTTCTACACGGTGCATGCCATTTGGCAGGTTACGCGGTTTGCGGGCGACAATTTGATGCTTCCCCTCATCCAGGCACTCTGTGGAATCGGGTTGATTGTGATGATCAGCCTGCGGGATCCGCTTCGAGACACGCTCATGTTCGCTGATTTCACGCAAGGCGTGATCACCGGTTGCGCCGCGCTGGTTCTGTTCAGCGTGCCGGATTATGAACGACATTTCAGGAGGCTCAGTTACGTGCCGCTGATTGCGGCCCTGGTACTGGCGGTGGCTCTCGGCGTTTTTGGAAGCGGGCCTGGAGGAAGCGACGCTAAGGTTAACTTATTCTTTTTTCAGCCCGTCGAACTGATCCGGATACTGATCGTGTTGTTCTTGGCTGGATATTTCGCGCAGAACTGGGATGCGCTGCGCCATCTGAAACAGCAGCATGGGAGACTGGCAAATCTCTCAGCGAGGTTCAGCATTCCGCGTTTGGATTACGTTCTTCCAGTTGCGGTGGGAGTAGGAATTTCAATCGCGCTATTTTTCTGGCTCGGCGATCTAGGACCCGCGCTTGTGATTGGTTGCCTGTTTCTCACGATGTACAGCATCGCGCGAAATCGAGTGCTTCTATCGGGGGCTGGGCTGGCCGTCATCATTCTAGCGTCCGCAATCGGATACGCGACCGGTTATCCGCATACCGTTCGTGAGCGGATCGAGATGTGGAGATCCCCATGGGACAATCACGTGCGCGGCGGCGACCAGCTTACAGATTCGCTATGGTCGCTTTCGACTGGAAGCGCTACAGGCACGGGGCTCGGACTTGGCGACCCACAAATTGTGCCTGCCGCTCACACCGACCTTGTGATCTCAGCATTCGGTGAAGAAGCCGGCGTGCTTGGGATAGCCGCGCTATACGTGCTATATGGAATCCTGATCTATCGCAGTTTACGAGTTGCTTTGAACGCGCCCGGCACGTACTCTTTCTTTCTCGTGCTCGGGCTCGCACTGATCACGGCGCTGCAGTTGTTGTTGATCACAGGGGGCCTGCTTGGGCTGATTCCGCTCTCAGGCGTTGTATCGCCGTTTTTGAGCTACGGAAGAACGTCGATGGTTGCGAATTTCGTGCTGTTTGCAATCGTTCTCTCCATTTCAAATCAGAGCAAAAAGCGCGATCAGCAAGCGAACTTCGGTTCCGGAACGCGTGCGCTGATGGCGGTGCTTGCAGTGCTGGTCATTATTGTGCTGGCGCGCTTCACGTGGGTGCAAATCGCAAAGGCGGACGACGTTCTTGTCCGGCCCAGCCTTGTGATGCAAGCGGACGGCGTGCGGCGGTATCAATATAACCCGCGCCTGCTGGAAGCTGCGCGCGAGCTGCCAAAGGGCACCATCTTCGACCGCAATGGAATTCCGCTGGCGACGAGCGATTGGGCGCAGATCGAAGCGCATCGTAGAGATTACGAAAAATTGGGTATTGGGCTCGACCAGACTACGTCGAAGCTCGACCGCCGCCACTATCCGCTGGGCCCAGAGATGTTTTATCTGCTCGGTGACGTTCGTACCCGGCTGAAACAGGGCGCGCGCAACACAGCGTTCGAGGAAAACGCGTCGCGCATCCGCCTGCAAGGTTACGACGATGTGGCGGAATTGGAAGAAGTTCCCGATTCTGAAACCGGACAGATCACCGTGCGTGTCAAGCGGGATTACAGAGCATTGATCCCTCTGGTTCGCCATCGCTACGAACCCGATAATCCGGCCGTCCAAGAGATTTTGAACCGGCCTCGGGACGTGCACATGTCGATTGATGCGGCTCTCCAGATGCGGGCATCGGAGATCTTGAGTAAGCACCTAGCGAGTCTCGGTAAACGAAAGGGCGCAATCGTGGTTATGGACCCGTCGGGCGATACGCTTGCGGCGGTGAGTTATCCGTGGCCCTCTGAAGTACAGTTCGCGTCACTGAAGACCGGCCCGGAGACGCCGCTTCCAGGAACGGACCTGCTGGATCGGGCGCGCTTCGGGTTGTATCCTCCGGGATCTTCTTTCAAGATCGTGACTGCGATGGCGGCTCTGCGGAAGGATCCAGCTCTCGCGCACCAACATTATTCATGTGTGCGCCTGCCGGACGGGCGGATCGGTAATCTGGTTGGGAAACGCGAGATTCGCGACGATATTAGGGACACGCAGCCACATGGCTCGGTTGACATTCAGAAGGGCATCATCGTATCCTGCAACGCCTACTTCGCTCAATTAGGTGCGCATAGCGTGGGTTCGCGAATGCTCTATGACACTGCGAGTAAGCTGGGCATCTCGGTTGCGCGGCCGAATACGCCGCAAAAGCTGCAGCAGTATCTTGCTCAGGCGTCATACGGACAAGGTCAAGTGGTGGCGTCGCCTTTCCAAATGGCCCGTCTGGCCGCAACCATTGCGAACGGAGGGAATGCGCCTCAAGGACGTTGGATTATCGATGAGACGAATCCTCGGGTTCGCGCCGCGGAGCCTCTCCTCACGCCTTCTCTCGCCAACCAGATCGCCGGATACATGCGCGGCGTAGTCACTTCAGGAACCGGTCGAGTGCTGAATGCGTCACCCATAGCGATTGCCGGGAAAACCGGCACGGCGGAACTTGCGAAGGCGCCCTCGCACGCCTGGTTCATTGGATTCGCTCCGTATGGAGAGAAAGGCGGGAAGCAAATCGCGTTTGCTGTGCTGGTGGAAAACGGGCAATATGGAGGAACTGCGGCGGCTCCTATTGCCGGAGAGATCGTCGCGGCGGCACGTCAACTGGGCATCATATGAGGGCACTCGAACAACTTGATTATTGGATCACAGCAAAGGTCAAGGATTGGACTTCCAGAGTGTCAGGCGTGCCGAGGACCAGAGAAATTCTTGAAATCCGGCGCGACATTCTGGAAGACGTTCGCGATCACATCCAGCCGAAAGGGCAGGGCAGAAGGCTTTTGCCGTATAACACTATCTCAATCCGCATCGCGGCGGGGAATCGTGAGCAGCGGGAATTGCTTGAAGCAGCTTTCGGCGAGGACGGAGTGGAAGGAGATATTCGCGAGCTGCTCAGCGAAGCCGATTGTCCGGTTCCCGCGGCTTTCAGTGTTCACGTTTCCGTAATGGAAGATGCCGCTCGTGCCTCGAGCGGACACTCGTTTGTGGCTGAGTACTTGAACGCGAAGGACGCGGCCGTTTCGAAGCGCCGGAATGCCCGGCCGCATGCGAAGCTGACGATTGTTCGTGGTGAAGCGGACATCGCAGAGTACACGATCCAGGGCGATCGGGTGAATATCGGACGCTTGAAAGAGGTAATCGGGGACAAAGACGGGCTTCGCCGCCGCAACGACATCGCATTCGCGGATACCGAAACCACCATATCGCGCGAGCACGCCTACATTCGCTATGACACGGAGAGTGGAAAGTTCCGGTTGTACGATTCACTCAGCCAGCGCGGGACCAGCGTGTTCCGGGACGGTAGGCGTCTCGATGTGCCGAAAGGTGTAACGCACGGTTTTCAACTCCGGTCGGGAGATGAGATCCATATAGGCGATGCGCGGATTGCGTTCGAGAGCGACAGCTAGGCTTTGAGGAGCGCGGGTGCTATTGGCATCGAGCGAACCCGTTGACCGGTTGCATTAAAAATCGCATTCGCGAGCGCGGGTGCAATGCCCATAATCGGCGTCTCGCCGGCTCCCGCTGATGGCAAATCTTTACGATCTACTAACACGATGTCGATCTTGGGTGCATCGCTGAAGCGCGGTACTCGATATTTTGAAAGTCGCGGATTGAGAATGCGGCCGTTTGCGAAATCGATGCTCTCATACAACGCTCCTCCGATTCCCATGACGACGGCACCTTCCACCTGATTCTTGAGATGTTCGGGGTTCACGATTGCGCCACACTCGAACGCTTCGACGACCCTCTCGATATGAACTTCGTTGCCAGCACCCACCGAGACCCCAGCGCAGCAGGCAAAGTAACTGCCCTTTTCCGTGCCGCAGGCGAGCCCAAAGCCGCGCCTGTTTGCAGGTTTGCTTCCAGCCCATCCAAAACGATCGGTAGCGGCCGTGAGTACCGCACGCATACGAGGATTGCTCAAATTTTTCAAACGGAATGCGAGCGGATCTGTTTTCAGCGCAGCAGCGAGCTCATCCATGTGCGATTCGCGCGCGAAATGATTTGCGGTCGCGGCCAAACCACGGTACGAGCCCTGGCGCAACGGCGAGTTCACAGGATGAAAATGAATGCTTTGGTTCGCGACTTCGTATGGAGTTTCTATGCCCGATGGGCCGGAATTGTAGTTGTGGAATTCCCAGGCATTCAGCAGGCCGTCTTTCGTTACACCGCTGCTGATCTCAATCACCCCTGCAGGACGGAAGTAGGCCCAGGTAAATTCCTCCTCTCGGGTCCAAACAAGTTTGACTGGTTTACCGGCGCCTTTTGCGAGTCTTGCTGCTTCGATTGCGCATTCGCCGCTGTGCTTGCCGCCATAGGCTCCGCCGGTGTCCGGCACAATCACGCGAACTCGTTCGTCTGGTATCCCGAAAGTATCGGCCAGCTCGGTGCGGACCCCAAACGGCCGCTGGCTCCCTGTCCAAACGGTGAGATCTGAACCTTTCCACTCGGCGACGGCTGCGCGAGGTTCGAGTGGCGTGTGAGCGATGTAAGTGATGGTGTAACTAGCCTTCACGGTCTTGGCAGCGGCTTGGATGCCGTTTTCGATGGAACCGCGTGCGGTCGATTCACGCTCGGACTCGGAAGGCGATTCAGATGAATTCTGTTTCAGATAAGAAAACAATTCGGCCGCTGAGATCTGCGGCTCCTCTTTCCATGTGGCCTTGATGCTTTCGACGGCTTTCTGGGCCGTGTGCTCGTTTGGCGCGGTGATTCCGACGAAATCTTTCTCGTGGATCACAGTCACGCCAGAGATTTGTTGAGCGACGCTGGCGTCAATCGAAATGAGCTTTGCGCCGAAACTGGGCGGGCGCAGAACACGGCCGTAAAGCATGCCGGGACGTTTCAGGTCCGAAGTGTACGTGTGCTTGCCGGTGACGATTTCGCGTGCGCTCACTTTCGGCAAACTGGTTCCCGCAACTTGCCACTTTGCAGCGGGAGTTGTGAGATTATCTTGCCCGAGGCTCTTGACCCAATCGACACGGGCCGCCAATTCACCGAAGCTGGCGGTTTGGCCGCGGGATCGATCAGTGACACAGGAATCCGCGATCGTAAGCGCAGTGCGATCCACACTCCATTTCTGCGCCGCAGAGCTGATCAGCATTTCGCGAGCTGAGGCAGCCATTTTGCGAAGCTGCGGGGCCATGGTCGGTGTGGTCCGGCTTCCGAACGTGCCCATGTCCCATGGCGTCAGGGCAGTATCGGCCATTACGAGACGGACGGACGCGGGTGAACAGCGCAACTCATCGGCCACGGCTTGAGTGAGCGAAGTTCGGATGTTCTGACCCACCTCAGCTTTGCCTGTGAATGCCGTGATGCTGCCATCGGGCGCAATATGCAACCACGCGCCAATGTTCTGCGGAAGATCTTCATGCGATGGGCGATGTCGCGCACCGCCTGATTCCTGGGCGACACCCTCGCGATCAAGTTTGAAAAGAACCAGCACGCCACCACCGAGCGTCTTTAGAAACCTGCGACGGTGAAGAGAAAGGCTGCTGGTCGATTCCGTGAGGTCCTCCTGTTCCAAATTAGGCATGATGTCGCTCCCTCGCCTCAGCCGCCATCCGACGCGAAGCCATCTGGACCGCTGAAACAATCTTGTTGTAAGTTCCACACCGGCAGATATTGCCCTCGAGCGCCTGTTTGATCTCCGGCTCGGACGGTGTCACATCTTTTCGAAGCAGCGCCACGCTCGATACGATCATTCCGGGCGTGCAATAGCCGCACTGCATGGCGTCACACTGAATGAATGACTCTTGCACGGGATGGAGACGGTCTCCGTCGGCGATACCTTCAACCGTAGTGATTTCCTTGCCGGCGACACTCGATGCCGGAGTGATGCAGGAGCGGTGTGGAACGCCATCGATCAGGACCGTACAGGCTCCGCATTGTCCCTCACCGCACCCGTACTTCGCGCCAGTGAGGCCCAGCTCATTTCGAAGGACAAACAGCAATGGCCGCTCAGCATCAACTGACACGCGTAAGCGCTCGCCATTCACGATTAGATCCATAGAGCCATTCTAGATCTGACGGCCCAGGTTCAGATCAGCCAGCGATAGGCGTGGCACAGCACGTCATCCTCCTCTTACAATGGATTTATGAACCTTTCCCTTCTGCGCGCTGGCAAGCTAGCGGGCGTCCTCATCGCCCTGTGTGTGTTGAGTGCCAGTTTAGTCTGCGCCCAAGAGTGGAAGAACGTCGACGCACTACCCGCGGTTGACCTTGCCGGCTTGACTCCGGCGCAAAAGACCGCTGTGCTGAAAATTTTGCGCGAACACGATTGTTCGTGTGGCTGCGGGATGAAGATGGCCCAATGTCGTGTGCAAGATCCCTCGTGCTTTTACAGCCGGGGGTTGGCGAGCGTAGTTGTTGAGACTATTAAAAGCGGCAAAAGCGAAGCCGATGCGATTGCAGCAGCGGATGCATCGAAATTCGCGCATGTACAGCAACGCCGTTTATTGGAAGACCCAATTGCCATCCCGACTGGAGGAGCGCCGGCCATTGGGCCGCAAACCGCACCCATCACGCTGGTCGAGTTTTCAGATTTTCAATGTCCATACTGCATCGCCGCTGCGCCCCAACTCGCAGCCGTGTTGAAAGCCTATCCCACGCAGGTCAAATTCATTTTCAAAGAGTTTCCGCTCGAGACGCATTCTCATGCTGCCCTGGCCGCGGCCGCAGCATTGGCGGCGCACAAACAAGGAAAATTTTGGGCGATGTACGATGCGATGTTTGCCACTCGTGATGGCCTTTCTAAAGAAAACTTATTGGCGCTGGCGCAAAAGAACGGGCTGGACCTGACGCGCTTTGAGGCAGATCTCGATTCAACCGAGGTGAAGGAAGCGATCACACGAGATGTACAGGATGGAGACCGGGCAGGAGTTGAAGGCACACCGACGCTCTTCATAGATGGCCAGCGCTACAACGGACCCATCGATCTCGAATCGCTGAAGCCGGTGCTAGAGGCGGAGTTGAAGCATCCCGCACTCGGCGCGCAGACGGCTTCGACAAAGCCGTAAGCCCGAAATCAGAATGTCACGGTACATAGCGGCGCTGCTGCTTTGGGCGACAGCTGCGGGCGGGCAGAGCGTTGCGAAGAAACCAGCTCCCAATGTCGCGGCGACCGAGTTGAATCGCGCATTGAGCGGCATCTCGGCTGATTCGTTGCGTGGAAATCTGTCATTCCTCTCTTCCGATATCTTGGCGGGTCGATGGACGCCTTCGGCCGGACTAGACATTGCGGCTGAGTTCATCGCCTCGCGTTTGCGAGCAGCTCCTGTTGAGCCCGGCAATGGGCAAGACTATTTTCAAGTTGCTGATTTGACCGAGTTAGCCAAGAAGAGCAGTGAATTACACGACCATGTTATCGATCATCCGATTATTGCCCGCAATGTTGTGGGCGTGCTGAGGGGTTCCGATCCAGAACTGCGGAACACCTACGTGATCGTTTCCGCGCATTACGATCACATCGGGACACTTGATACTTCTGGCAAGTTGAGCAAGGACACAGCTGAAAGGTCCGGGGACCGGATTTTTAACGGAGCAAACGACGATGGGAGCGGAACCGTGTCGGTAATCGAGATCGCCTCTGCTCTCGCGAAGATGAAGCATCGGCCGAAACGTTCGATTGTTTTCATCACCTTTTGCGGAGAAGAGCTGGGCGAACTGGGATCGCTTTATTACACGCAACATCCTCTATTCCCGCTTAAGCAGACCGTTGCGGATCTCAACATCGAGCAGGTCGGCCGTAGCGATTCCGATATTGGGAGGGGGAATGCAACGACGAATGGCTATGGTTATACGACAATCACCCCGATCTTTGAAAAAGCAGCCGGGATTTCAGGCGTTTTGATGGTGAAGACCAAACAAACCGATGCATTCTTCGCGGCCAGCGATAATTACCGGTTCGCGCAGGTTGGCATTCCGGATGTAACGTTTGCGACTTCGTTTGAGTTTCCGGACTATCACGGGCTGAAAGACGAGTGGCAGAAGATTGATTTTCCGGAGATGGCGAAAGTGGATCGCCTGGTAGCGCGTGTAGTGTGGACGGTGGCGAATGACCCGCAACCGCCGCGCTGGAATTCGCAAAACGAAAGGACGCCCAAGTTCCGGGACGCCGGGGCCGCTGCGGCACAGTAAAGATCATGAAATTGATTTCTCTTCTACTTCTCATCAGTGCCGCTACGGTGAGAGTGGCTCACGCGGAGAGCACTCCTCGTGAAGCGCTACTCGCGTTGTCTAAAAGCGACCATACTCTCGCGATCGTAGACCCGTCGACTCTTAGAAGTGTCGCGCGGGTGCCGGTCGGCGAGGATCCGCACGAAGTGATTGCATCCTCGGATGGAAGGTTCGCGTATGTGTCGAATTATGGATTCGGTGCGTATAACACTCTTGCGGTGATCGACCTTATGGAGCAGAAGGCATTACCGGCGATCGATCTTGGTCCCTTGCGCGGTCCTCACGGCCTGGCGTTCGTCGGCGGAAAAGTGTGGTTTACGGCCGAAGCAGCTAAGGCAATCGGGAGCTATGAGCCTGGGAAGAAGAAGGTCGACTGGATTTTGGGAACAGGCCAGAACCGAACGCACATGATCTTCGTTTCACAAGACCTGAGGCGAATCTTCACGACAAACGTTAGTTCTGGGACGGTAAGCATCATCGAGAAGAGTGGCACAGCGGACGCCGGTTCTCCGGGTGGACATCGCATAAGCGCTCCGGGTGGCGCGTGGGATGAAGCCGTGATTCCTGTCGGCAGGGGTTCTGAAGGGTTCAACGTATCCCGCGACGGCAAGCAACTCTGGGTAGCGAATGCACAGGATGGCACGGTCTCGATCATCGATGTGGCTGCTAAGAAGGTCACAGAGACATTGGCGGCGAACGCCAACGGCGCGAATCGCTTGAAGTTTACGCCGAACGGAAAGCTCGTATTTATTTCTTCCCTGGGCGATTCGGGATTGACGATTATTGATGCAGCCACTCACAAGGAAATCAAACGTCTGAATCTTGGAGGCGGGGCGGCGGGGATCCAGATGCAGCCGGACGGCTCTCGCGCGTACGTGGCCTGTACGGGTGGCAACTACGTTGCGGTGATCGATCTGAGAAGCCTTAAGGTGAGCGGCCGAATCGACGCTGGGCGGCAACCCGACGGCCTTGCGTGGGCAGTCAGGCGGTAGTAAGCAGCGGGCGGCGAATCGCTTCCCATGCGTGTATGAGTGGCGAAATCCATTATCATTCCGCCCGCAATGCCTGCATGGGATCAACAGAAGCGGCGCGCAGTGCGGGAATCATTGCAGCAAAGAGCGCTACTACCATCAATAAGACCAACGTTGCAATCAATGTAATGGGGTCAAACGCAGAGACACCGAACAGCATTTCCTTTACAAATCGAGCTGCAAAAAGCAGAGCCACGGCGCCGAGCAGCAGTCCAGCTCCGACCAGAGCGAGAGCCTCCGAGAGAATCATGCGCAACACGTTGCCTCGCGGCGCGCCCAGTGCAATGCGGACACCGATTTCTCCCGTACGCTGGACAACGCTCAAAGACAACAAGCCATAGAGCCCAAGCGCGCTTAGAAACAATGCCAACGTGGCGAAAAGATTGCTCATCGTGGTGATGAGGCGCTGGCTGCCGAGCGCGGCGTCCATTTGATCTTTCAAAGTGGCGAACAGCACGAGTGGTACGGTGGGGGCAATTTCGCTGAGCGCTTTCCGGTAGCCGGCGATGGCTTGCGCTTTCGTGCCTGAGTTCATCAGGAAGACGAGGTTTCCCGCGTCGGTTATCGTTTTCGTTGAGATCGGGAAATAAATGGTGCGAGGCGCGGACTCGCGAAGGCTAGCGAACTTGGCGTTCTCGGCAATGCCGATGACGCGGCAGGAAACCGGGTCGGGAAATTCTTTGGGATCCTTGCTGCGGACGTAACCCCCCATCGCCTGCTGATGCGGAAACAAGTAACTTGCGGCAGATTGATTCAGGATGCAGACGTTCAGGTTCCGCTCGTTTTTTTCAAACTCACGTCCTTCGAGGATGTGCGTGTCCATGGTTCGGAAGTAGCCAGGGCCGACGGAATTGTACGCCATGTGCGAGTCTTTGGGTGGATTCGGGTTACCTGTTAATGCCTCAAATCGGCCAGTCGCTTGGAAGCCTGTCATGGGCGTGTACCACGTTACTGCCGCGGAGCGAATGCCGGGCATCTGGTTGAGCCGATCCACCATTTTCTGATACAAATCGAGCTTTGCGTTTCCCTTCTGCGGCAGAAGGTTGAACGACGGTGTCTGAATTGTGACGTGGTTTACGTCGAATCCGTTGTGTTGGGTTCGAATCCGAATCAGGCTTTGCGACAGCAGCGTTGCCAGCACAACGAGAACCAACGATAACGCCACTTGGATGGGAACGAACGCTCGACCGGCTATCTGTCTGCGGCCTCCTGCCGCTGTCCGGGATTTCAGGAGCACGCCAGGATCGGAGCGGCCTGCCCTCCACGCCGGCAGAGTGCCGAAGAGGAGCGTTGTGCCAATCGCGCACAGACCGGTTGCCCAGAACACCATGCGATCAGGGTGGACGTCGATGGCCTGAGACATCATGGGATCTCTAAAGAAAAGTTGTGCTTGTCAAGTTCTGCATTTTTGTTGTGGGTTGGGTAGACCTTTATGGTTTGAGCCGGAATGGGTTCCAGGGCAAGGGCGGCGTTTGAGATCCTTGGCCTGGTCAGCCC
>JBPCLH010000076.1:0-12217 GCA_051003475.1 Bryobacteraceae bacterium | reverse complement strand
CGAAAGGTGGTCGGCCATCGAGACCTCTGGGCTCTTGCCGTCGCCCTCGGGAGAGAACACAAATCCAGCGCCTCTTCTGAGAAAGTGGCGTAACATGAAACTCAGCCGCCCTAACCTTCAACTAAGCCTGGGACATCCTCGTTTTTGGCATTGACAGAGTGACATCGCTCTCTGCGGTGAGTAGGGGGTCGAGGGCCTGAGCTTGGCAAATACGAGAAAAAAGCCTGAAGCGGCCCACAAGTTTGCGTGTGGCAACAGCACGCCCTACTTGCCTCTCTCGAAAGGCAATTGTGGATAGCATGCGTCGTCTGTGAGATTGCGCTCTGTATTGGGTTGATAAAGCGCAAGCTGCTTGTCCTTTATCCTTGTCTCTTCGGCTTAGCACTTGTGAACGCTATCAGGGACATCGGATTGTCAGCCATCTTCGGCACTGACAGCCCGATGTACGCGCGCGTCTGGGTGGTCACACTCCCAATTTTGATGTCCGTACAAGTCGCGACAGTCTTAGAGGCATATACAAAGTTAATAAGCCAATATCGCGGGCTCGGCGCTTTTGGCCCGAAATTGCTCACTTGGTGCTTAGTCCTGCTGGTAATAGCTACCTGTATTTCAGTAGCTTGGGACTCTGAACATATTACGGGGTCAATTCTCGAAGCTGCTCTCTTTACGTACCGCTATGTTGCTTTCATCCTCGCGGGCTGCCTAGCTCTTCCATGTCTCGTCCTCTGGCGTTTCCCAAAGCCCGACCAGAAACCGGCCAGGAATATACGAGTTCATCTCTGGATGCTTGTGATCTATTTCTGTGTCTACATCGTTGGTTTTCTAGCTGTAAACGAAAGTGGCGTGCAGGAAACAAACATAAGAGTAATCAACCTCATAATGCTAGTTATTCTTTGTGGGCTTTACGGTTCGTGGGCGTTCGTACTGACACCGGCTGGCGAAGCCTTTGTACCATGGCCGAAGTTGGCATCCGATTTGGCGGCGCTCATGGATGCGCACAACGACGCTGCTCTTCAGCGCGGCGAGGAGCTCAAACAGAGGCGGGGAACGTGAACGCCGGGAGTTGAAATGCCAGGCGGCATCCACACTTCGTATAGCATCTTCGAAGATACGTCCACTGATCGCACTTCTAATAAATCAAGTAGCTATTGGGCACTAGTGGGCTCACGGGTGCGCTATCGAGAACTCTGAATGCAAAAGTATACTCTGTATTTCGGAGTTCTGACCTATGCGTCCCCACAAGATCGACGTTAAAGCGCGACCAATGGTCGGCACAAAACAAGGGCTAAAGCTTGTGGACACAAGAGCTCTTCAGGATGAGGAAGAGCTCCTTGAAATCTTTAAAGCGGTTTCAAGCGTCTTTCCTGGTGATCCCGCGCCAGTTGATGCCTTGGAGCAGTACCGTACAATGCGACGCGCCCTTGACGAAACGGATACTCAACTGGAGCGATCAGGCGCTTTCAGTGGAAAGCACTCGAACCGCGAACGTCACCGCATTTATCATCGCGCTCTTCAGCTATTCGAGGCCGACCTCCGGCTAGCAAGAAGACAGAAGCGGGCGAGAATGGCGCTAAGCCACGATTGGAGTGGGATGCCTTTGTATGTACGGGAGGGCATCGCGATTTGGAAATGTCGGATCATGCTACGCTCTGGCGCGTTTTTTCTTCGCTTGGGATTCCCTCGTGCCAAGGAGATCTGTGAAACCATTGTGTACCAACAATCTTCGCTACCAGCGGCCTCAGTCATAAATCAATTCAAAAGGGTCGGTCATTCGGACGTTCCATACAGTCTAGAGCATAGAGGTGTCGCCGTAACAAAAGAGAGCCCCAAGCTTGTGATCAGAACCGGTTCCTTAACTCTCGATGAAGCGCTTCGAATAGGAGGTTTTCCGCGCGGCAGAATTATAGAGATATTTGGGAAGGATGGTGTCGGTAAGACAACGCTCGCTTTGGCCGTAGCGGCCAATGTACAGAGAGATGGGGATAAGGTCGCTTACTTTGACAACGAATGTAAACTCGATTTTTCATGGGCCCGCACTCTAGGCCTGGACCTAGACGAGGCTTTAATTTTGCGAGGCACGAGGGCCAAAGATACGCTCGTTTCCCTGCTGGAAATAGTCAGGTCAGGAGATTTTGCTCTCGTTGTTGTGGACACTCTGGCAGCGCTCGTCACTGGCGAGGACTTGGAGACGTCCGATTGCGAGTTCAGCGGCGGAATGGACCTCTTGTTCGCTAGAGCTCTCCCCCGGATAGCCGCGGCGGCTAGCAAAACTGACACGTGTATTTTATTGCTGAATCAGATTCGTTTACGCAATGATGGAAACTTGTTTGGAAAGTCGACTGTTTCGCCGGGTGGATATGCTCTCCATCACTGTTCCTCCATCAGATTGGAGCTCACCAGGGGACTTGCGGATAAGCGAGGAAAAGACGTAGTAGTAGGATCTCGCGTTAAAGCAACTGTCGTCAAGAATTGTGTTGGATCTCCGTGGCGCACGGCCGAATGGGCAATTAACTTCGAGCGTGGATTAGACTTACCATTCGAGCTGATTGAGCAAGGCTTGGGCAGAGGTTTGATAGAGAAACAGCCGGCAGCTCTCAAATTCCGCGATAGGCATCTCGGAGTTAACAACGAGGCGGCGCGCGATTTCCTTGTTGGGCACCCCGATGTGGCGGCTGCCCTCGAGATACAGCTTAGAGCGACGATGAAGCCTATGAGCGCGGTGGGGTGATGCGGTGTGGTCCGTAGCTGGTCTGTTGTGAGGACCCCCGTTCGGCGAATGCTCGCAAGAGCGGGGGCTTCAACAAAGCGAGTTGTGTATTCGCCAAGTCTAGTTTCGCTCCATCTTTAAGTACTACATGGCTCCAATCCACTTCTCGTTGATTTCAAAGACGCATGCTCGAATGAGCCGCAAGTACTCGGCCATATTGGGAAAAGCTCAAGCATTTTGGTCGATTTCAAATTCTTGGGATGCTGTCGCGGAGCTGAGCATGTCTTCGATGTCTTCTTGTAGCCAGACGCACAACTTTGCGTAGCTTTGCCCACGCGCCAAGCAACGCAGCCAGACCCTGCCGCCCGGCGGTTCACGTCGGTTCGCGGCACGGACGATCTCTTCCCTTCACGGAATAAATCTAACGCAACTCTACAGGCAATCGTCAACTGCCTTTCGCGGCAGGTTGATTTCGGTACTCTGAAACGGCCCAGTTCGGCATTTTGTTTTGGCCCACCCTAAAGAACGAACGGGTACTCTGATTCGGGCGCGGCCTGAAGCGTAGGGGCTCGTTGGAGTGGAGAGCCAAGTTGGAGTTGTTCGAACAGATTCGTCGAGAGTACGAGTTCGGCATAGGAACGATTGCCGGAGTCGCGAAGAAGCTGGGAGTGCACCGCGGATGGTGCGCGAAGCCATCGGGAGTGCGCTGCCGAAACCGCGCAAGAAGACGGAGCGGCCGCGCTGGAAGCTAAAGCCGGGGGTAAATTTCATTGACGCGATCCTGGAAGTAGACCGCAAAGCGCCTCGTAAACAGCGGCACACGGCGCATCGGATGTGGGAGCGGCTTCAGAATGAGTTGCCCGAGTGCCGGATTCGCGAACGGACAGTTCGCCAGTACGTCCATAATCGGAAACTTGCGCTGGGGCCGATGGAGCGTGAGACATGTGTGCCACAGAGCTATGCCTAGGGTGCGGAAGCGCAGATCGATTGGTATGAAGCTTATGCCGATTTGTGTGGTGAGCGGACGAAGCTGCAAGTCTTTGCGATGCGCAGCATGGCCAGTGGAGCAGCTTTCTACCGCGCTTATCCGCACGCCACACAGCAAGCGTTTCTGGAAACGCATGAACTCGCGTTTGCCTACTTTGGCGGTGTATTTCGGAAGCTGCGTTATGACAATCTGACTTCCGCCGTGAAGAAGATACTGCGGGGCTCTCGGCGCGAAGAGACGGCTCGTTTCATTGCATTCCGTTCGCACTGGAGATTCGACGCGGAGTTTTGCACGACAGCGGAGCCGCAGGAAAAGGGCGGCGTTGAAGGAGAGGCCGGATACTTCCGGCGTAACCACTGGGTTCCTGTTCCGGAGGCGACCGATGTAGAGGCGCTCAACCTACGTTTGCTGGTGGAGTGCCAACAGGACGAGCAGCGGCTGATTGCCGGACGAGAGCAGACGGTGGGTGCGGGACTGTTGGTCGAGCGCGAGCATCTTTTGCCGTTAGCAGAAGGCCTGGATCTCGCCCAAACAAGCTTCCCTAAGATCAACGGTTTGGGCTGTGTGAAAGTACTCACCAATGCATACTCGATCCCATTGCCGGCCGGGACCCAAGTGCAAGCGAAGGTGTATGCGAGCACCGTCGAGTTATGGCATGAAGGCCGCTGCGTCGCCAGGCACGAGCGCTGTTATCGGCGCCTGCAACAGATCCTCGATCTCGAACATTATCTCGACGTCTTGTCTCGCAAACCGGGTGCATTGGCAGGATCGAAGCCGCTAGAACAAAAACGGCAAGCCGGTCTCTGGCCGCCGAGCTTTGACCAGATCTGGCAAGCGCTCATCCAAAGGAATGGCAAGCAGAGCGGCACGAAACAGATGATCGATCTGCTCAAGCTTTCGCAGACATACGGCCATTCGAAGTTGCAACAGGCCATCGAGTCAGCGCTGGCTGCGGGATGCTGTGACCCGGCAGCTATCCGGCATCTGTTGCATCGAGAGGAGCTGCAGCATGTGTACTGTGAAGCGATCGACATCGGCTCGCTGGAGCGGTACGCAAGGCCTCTACCGGTGATGCATGAATACGATCAGTTGCTCACCGCCGGAGGTGCGCAATGAGCAATCAGATGGTGCAGTTACAAGAAGCCAGCATCAAGGCTCACTTCAAGATATTGCGTATGCCGATGGTGGCCTCCCAGTTTGGCAGCCTCGCCGAACAGGCGATCCGCGAGAAGCAGAGCCATGTCGGATATCTCGAAGTTTTGCCTGCCGCCGAGATCGAAGAGCGTGAACGGAACACGATTGAGCGGCGCATCCGGGAGGCTCATCTTCCGCGTGTAAAGACTTTGGAAGAGTTTGATACACGCAGTCTCCCCATGTGACCGCGGCCAAGATGCGTGACCTAGCCGAAGGTGGTTACATCGAACGTGCCGAGCCCGTGTTGTTTATCGGCGAATGTGGTACTGGCAAAACACACGTGCTCACCGGACTTTGTGTGGCGGTGTGCCGACAAAAGCGCCGGGTCCGCTTCACGACCGCAGCCGGGCTCGTCAACGAGCTGGTCGAGGCCAAGCATCAACTGCAACTGCGGCGGGTCATGGCGCGCTGGAGCCGCTATGACCTCATCGCCATTGATGAGGTGGGCTATGTACCACTGGCCGAAGTAGGCGCGGAGTTTCTGTTTCAGGTGGTTGCCGAGCGAGCAGAAAAAGCGGCGCTGATTCTCACCACGAACCTGCCGTTCTCGGAATGGACGCAAGTCATTCCCAACGCTCGTCTGTGCAAAGCCTTACTGGATCGCATTACGGATCGAGCTCACATTTTAGAAACCGGCACCGAATCCTATCGTTTCCGCCGAACCGCTGAGAAACAGAAGAAAGGAGCGAAGCCAGCCTGAAGCCGTTCAAGCTGTGGAAATGACGCGCAGATGGAAAGCCCGGAAAACCAACCCTAGGTTTTCCGTCCTTACCACTGCTCTTGGAAATCGCTTTGCGATTCCCACATTTCCACCACGATGGTCACGACATATATAAAAAGGTGAGGCCCAAAGCCTCTCTCAAAGAATCAACAACTTAGGGTGGCCAAATTAAACTGCCGAAGTGATCCAAAAAAACTTGCCAAACGCACAGGTAATCCAGGGGATTCTGCAGAAAATGCACATAGCACGCTATCAAATGATTCTGGGCAAGACTTCCTGGACGGCGCGCTGAAGCCGGGCATCATCATCGCTGACCACAAACTCAACTCCATGCAAGCGCGCTGGCGGAAGCTGATGAATAGTCCCTTCGAACTCGACCTGCTCTCGCGACTAGTTTAGCTCCAAGCCAGAATGCTACGCCGGTTTTGCCAGTTGATCCCGGATCGCGATCAGGACAGGCCGGCACCCAGCGTTCGGCTGTAAAGCCAGCTCGGTATCCCAGCGCTATCTGTTCGCCTTTTCCTTAACGTATGATCTCTAAGTTTCTGAAGCCCTCGTTGCTGTTGAACCGGGTTTAAGGCGCGGTGCTGAGAATGATGAACCAATTTTGCGTTGACGTCCGCCAGACTCTGTAATCGGTTTTTCCGTCACCATCGTAATCAGCCGGCGCGGGAACATCACCCAGTTGGCCCCACTGCCGCGCATAGAGAGCGCTGCCATGACTCGGGGCGATATACCACGTCCCGTTTGATGGGCGCCAGACTCCGAGATCAGTCTTTCCGTCCCCGTCATAGTCAGCGGCCACAGGAATATCACCGGGAAGACCCCATTGCTGTACGACCGTTGTCGTTGCGTTGCTGCTAGGGATGATGTACCACGTACCATTAGATGGCCGCCAGATTGCAAGATCGGTTTTTCGGTCGCCGTCAAAATCGCCAGGTGCGGGCACGTCGCCGGGCATGCCCCATTGCTCCACGTGTGGGGTCCCGGTGCTGCTCGAGATGATGTTCCAGGTACCATCTGATCCTCGCCAGACTGCAAGATCGGTTTTTCCGTCACCATCGTAATCGCCTGGCACTGGGACATCGCCGGCAACACCCCATTGCTGGGTGATTGGCGCTGCTGGATTACTGCTGGGAATAATGAACCAGGTACCATCTGATGGTCGCCAGACTGCGAAATCGATCAGCCCGTCCCCGTCAAAATCGCCGGTAACAGAAACATAAATACCTTTTCCAAGCACGTCAATGTCCAACTTCGTTTCAAAGACATTGGTTGGAGTTCCATGGCGTTGCACGACCGACGATGTGGGATTGCTGCTCGGCGCAATGTACCACAGTTGATTCGAAGGCCGCCAGACTCTGTAATCGGTTTTTCCGTCACCATCGTAATCAGCCGGCGCGGGAACATCACCCAATTGGCCCCACTGCCGCGCATAGGGAGCGCCGCCATGACTCGGAGCGATATACCACATACCATTGGATGGGCGCCAGACTCCGAGATCAGTCTTTCCGTCCCCGTCATAGTCAGCGGCCACAGGAATATCACCTGGAAGACCCCATTGCCGCACGATTGGCGCTTCCGGTTTGCTGCTGGGAATGATGTACCAAGTTCCGTTCGAGGGGCGCCAGACAGCGTAGTCGGTTTTTCCATCACCGTCGTAGTCCGCCGGCATGGGAATGTCACCGGGAAGACCCCATTGCCGCACGATCGGTGCTCCTGCGTTGCTGCTGAGAATGATGTGCCAAGTTCCGTTCGAGGGGCGCCAGACAGCGTAGTCCAGTTTCCGGTCTCCGTCGAAATCCCCTATCACGCGAAGGTCGCCCGGCTTTTCACCGACATCGACTTGCGACAATCCAGTTCCACCCAAAGCTGCTGTTTGAGACGACCCTGCTGCGTTGTCGGTTATGGAGATGATGCCCGACCGCGGGCCAGCCGCTGTTGGCTTGAAGATGACCGAGATCGTGCATCTCCCGCCCGCCACTATACTGGTGTCGCAGGTGTTGCTCTGGGTGAAATCGCTCGCATTAGCTCCTACGATCGCAATTGTTACGATGGATAAGGTCGCCGTGCCTGGATTAGATATCCCGATATCTTGGGCCGCGCCGGTCGTGCCCAGCTTCACACTACCGAATGATAGAGTGGAGGGGTTCAATAGCACCTGCGCGACTGCCTCACCAGTTCCACTTAGAGCCGCTGTTTGAGGCGAGCCTGCTGCGTTGTCGGTAATGGAAATGATGGCCGAACGCTGGCCAGCCCCGGTTGGGTGGAAGCTCACGAGAACCATGCATGTCCCGCCAGCGGGCACGCTGTTCCCACAATTATTGCTCTGACCAAAATCTTGGGCATTAGCTCCCGAAATCGTGATATTTGTGACGGACAAAACCGTACTTCCTGGGTTGGAGAGCACAAGCTTCTGGGGAACGCTACTGCTACCCAGATTCCTGGTTCCAAACCACAGGCTCGACGGACTGAGTGAAGGCATTTGGCCGAAGCCCGTTCCACTTAGAGCCGCTGTTTGAGTCGAGCCTGAGACGTTAAGCGAATTACTAATCAGTGAAACGCTGCCTATCTGATTGCCCGGCGCAACAGGTGCGAATGAAATCGCTAACTGGCAGTTTGCTCCTGGAGCGAGCGCTATTGACGCGGAGCAGTCCACTACTCCAGATTCCTGTTGAGTGAAACTTTGGCTCAATGTCACGGCGCTAAAGTTCAGAACTCGATTGCCAACGTTCACCACAGTTATGGCTTGGGACGGGCTCATAAATCCGACATTTGTCTGAGGGAAGTTGAGAGGTATCGGTCTCATTGCTACTCTTCGAATAACGTTATTTGCGCTATCAGCAATATACAAATTGGCGGCAGCGTCGATTGCAATTCCGGAAGGGTATTTCAGTTGCGCTGCTGTCGGCACTCCGCCGTCGCCGCCGTAGGTTGGTGTCCCATTGCCAGCGATTGTCATGATGATGCCCGTAGCTGCGTTGACTTCACGAATTACTGCGTTGTTTGTATCTGCAATGTAGAGATTCCCTGCAGCATCCAATGCCACTCCACTAGGGGCGTTCAAGCTCGCGCTTATTGCTGACCCGTTATCTCCTAGGTGGCCCTGTGTGCGATTCCCTGCAATCACGGTTATAGTTCCCCTCTTTACTCGGCGCACTAAATTATTTCCAGAATCAGCGATGTACAGAGCGCCCTCTGTATCCAAAGCGATGTCCATCGGGGTGTTCAATTGCGCGTTAATTGCGAAGCCCTCGTCACCAATGCCGTCGGTACCTAGACCATTACCTCCACCCGCGACAACGTTGATGACTCCTGTTGCGGCGCATACCTCCCGGATGAGATTGTTGAACGTGTCGGCAATGTACAGATTGCCTTCCCTGTCTAGAGCAACAGCAATCGGGCCGAACAAGCGCGCGCTTATCGCTGGGCCACCATCGCCGACACCATCATTACCCAGAGTAGAGCCGCCGCCCGCAACTGTCGTAATGATAGCGGTAATGGCATCCACTTTCCGGATCACGTTGTTGCCAAAATCTGCGATGTAGAGGTTGCCTTCAGGATCCAAAGCGACACTAGTGGGAGCGGCTAAACTAGCGGTAATTGCGCGACTCCCATCGCCGCTGTACCCGAACACGCCGTCACCTGCAATTGTAGTGATCATGTTCGTACCTGCCGCGATCTCGCGGATGACATTATTACCCGTATCTGCGATGTACACGTTCCCTATCTCATCGATTGCCATGCTTTGCGGGAGTCGCAACTCCGCACCTTCAGCCGATGCGCCGTCACCCGAATACCCATAAACGCCATTGCCACCTATGGTCGAAATTACGCCTGGCAAAACTACGCTCAGGGGTGCCATTCCCAAGCCGTGCAAGTAAGTAATCGCAAGCACGGTGCCTAAATTGTCCTTCGATATGACAGCATCCTGGTGGAACCCGGGAAAGCGTGGTGAAAACGTAACCGACAGGGTGCAACTTCCAGTGCCGGAGCAATTCAGTGCTCCAATTGTGAACTCGACTCCGTATCGCAAAGAGAGATTCGGCTGCGATGTGATCCCGTCGAAGGTGAGTACCGCCACTCCCTGTGTTCCGTTAACGGTCACTTCCCCAAATTCCTGAGAGTAAATTTGCGGTCCGGCCCATACGGAAATTGGGTAAAGAACTGAGCAATAAATCACGCTCAGAACAAAATTTGAGCGTGTAAGCCAGTGGAAGAGCCCATAAAAGGATTGTGGGGAGTTACTGTTCAGATGGAACTCGACCGCATCGGATCTGTACAACGCTTGTGACCTCGATTACATATCGGGTCAAGTTAGACATCAAGTTAGACAGCTTTCGAAACTTCCAGTGAAAGTCGCGAGAAAGTTACTTGTTAGGGTGGCAGAGGAGACACAGTGCTCATGCTTGGTGAAGACGTGTCCGGACCGCAGTTGATGCTCGAGGGACAGCTTAGACCCGAAGCAATAACGACGTACTGAGCTGGCGTTACGAGACCCTTGCCACGACGTCAAATTCCCTCGCGGGTGCGTCTTGATCGGTTCGCGCCGAGCGGTGGAGAAGTCGGAACTCTCGAACCCACCTCTTTCTATCGGAGTTTCCGCCAACGCCCTTAAGAGCTAACGATCGAAATCGATTCGAGAAGTGGTAAACACGGGCCTAAGTGTTGCCTTCCAGAATGAAGAACCTCTATAGCGTTTATAGCCTTTGCAGCCTTGGCCGTGTGATCGGATGCTGCGATTGGTGCAGTTTCAGAGATATACGATTCAAAGAGATAGCTCAAGACAGCGACCTCACTGAGATGCCACCAAAGTGTTTACTTGGACACTCAACATGGCTGATCATCAAAAACGTACTTAGGATATTCTCGATTCCGATACTGCTGGTGGCCTGTTCGGCCCAAACCGTGATGGTGGGGCCAGTAGAGACGAGCATATCGTCCTACAGAGCCAAATACGGTTTCGAAGAGAAAACACAGGGGCAGACTTGGCCAGTACTCGCCCGCAGCAACTTCCGGTCCCTTAAGTATGTTCGCCTTTCCAAGGCGATCCCTGTGAGAGCGATGTCCAACGCGAACGGCTCAGGTGCAGGCCAGTCTGGGGGTACTGTTAGCGTTCCGATTCCAATGACCGATGTGACGGGCTTAATGGAGGCGCTTAGTCAAATTAATAACTCTATTGCGACATTGACCACGAAATTAAACAGCTCTGGCGCATCGATCCCGATGACCAATGTGACGGGCTTAGATGGGGCGCTTAGTCAAATCAACGCTTCCATCGCGAGTTTAACAGCAACTGTAAACAGTTACAACTCGACCATTCAGAATCTCGCCTCAGTACCGACGTTTGTGGATTTCGAGATACCCGTCGGGACAGTTGATGGGTCGAATGCAACTTTCATCTTAAACGCAGCACCTTCGCCACCGTCCAGCCTCATTCTCACTAAGAACGGAATGAAACTAAACCCGACCGCTGATTATTCACTCTCGGGCAACACAATCGTATTCTCGCAAAATGCGATTCCCCAGCCCGGTGACGTGCTCAGTGCGATGTATAGGTTGGCCTCAAGCTCAAGATGATTGCTTCCTATGCATCAAGAACAACGATAATCACCAACGCGTGGAGGGTGCATGTCGAAGACGCGCACGAAGCGCTGCAGGATCTAACGGTCTGATTATCGAAGTGGGACAAGCTCTGCGCCGATGCTTTACCGTCGCGGACCTGAGAGGGAGTTTTTAGTCGTTAACCTGGACGGCGGTGCTGGAACCTCGTATCTACCCTTTCCGAGCGCGAAGCTGCCCACATTCTCGCCCGTCGTGGATTTTAAGGCCTTGGGGCGTCGACGGAATGACGCTCGCCCGGAAGCTTCGATCTTGGCGTAGACGAAGACAGGAGCAAGCTATCGGCCAGAACTATAGGGGAATCACCCAACAGGTCCGGCTTTTGCTGCATCGTATCCGGAAAGTGTCAACCGGTACCCGAATGCGTCGCAAGGGGTCCAAGTCGTGACCGCATCATATAGAGAACCGTCGGGTGTCCAAGACGGCCCACGAATAGATATAAGATTGATTTGCTTTAAGGAGGGCCAGAACTTGGTTGCCAAAACGGGGCTGCACACTCAACTAAAAATGTTCGTCCGTCTCTACTGATCGCTGAGATAACTGAGCACGACGCATGTATCGGTTTTCGCGCGCGAAAACCACCTGCGGTTAGTACCTAGTCTGTAATCTCTCGGACAGAAAATGCGCAACACACGTTTGGTGTAACTACCTGCTTGCGTAGTCCTAAACCTTCCTTTATGGGAAAACTCAGAGCAACAGTTTCAGCTAAAAGCGGCATATTCGCACCTGAATCCAAGATTTTGCAGTCGCTAAATTAGCGATCTCGCATTTCGCACACAAGGCTATCCCCACCGGGATATTATTTCTTCTCAAAAGTCCAGGCAAGTGACTGATTAGTGGGAAACTGATTCGTCGGCATGAAAGAGGGTGTCCCAGGCTTAGTTGAAGGCTAGAGGCGGCGGTGGCGGCCGGTTCGTTAGAATCGATTCGCCAAAAACAATCCTTGGAAAGGACACCACCGCCGTGAAGAAACCGTACCATATCG
>JBPCLH010000075.1:0-63537 GCA_051003475.1 Bryobacteraceae bacterium | reverse complement strand
TCGTAGGTCCGGCGCTGCGGCCCCTTGATCGATACGACGTGAAGATCGAAGGTTCGCGCATGTGGCTCGGGCCGATCCAGAAGTCTGGCGCGACTCGAGCATGAACTTTACCTTCAGACGCGTCACCGGGTGGCTCGATCGGCGTACAGGAATTGAAACGCGATTCGTAACTTTCTCGATGAAGACATACCAGCATCAACGCGCTGGCCCCAGGCTTTCGGAAGTGTGGCAGTCTTCTTGTTCCTGACGCAGGCGTTCACAGGCATTCTTCTTGCGCTCAATTTTGCCCCGACCGCGGGCGACGCTTACAACAGCCTCCAATACATCATTCGCGAGGTTGTTGCCGGACAGATGATCCGCGGCTTGCATCATTGGGGAGCCACCATGATGATCATTGTCGTTGTGCTCCACATGACGCAGGTATTTCTGTGCGGAGCCTACAAGAAGCCTCGCGAAGCCACATGGCACGTCGGAGTAGTGCTGCTCTTGCTGACTCTCGGCTTCGGCCTTACTGGATATCTCCTGCCCTGGGACAACCGAGCGTACTGGGGCACAGTCGTGACCACTCAGATTGCTGGCGGTTCCGCTGGTTGGGTCATATCTCGAACGCCTGATCGGGGCCGAGGACGGCGTTGGTGTCGTGACCTTCGCCCAGTTCTATGGCCTTCACGTGCAACTCTTGCCGGCCATCACCGTGCTTCTAATTGCCGTTCACATTTATCTAGTGCGAAGACACGGCATCACGCGCCCGGCATTCGATGATCGCCCAGATAGAAAGTTCCACCCCGAGCAAACTTTCAAAGACATCACTGCCGTGTTTACTACGTTTGTCACCTGTTCGCCTTGGCGGCTTTTGCCCATGTTCCGCTGGAGCGTCTGGCCGATCCGACGGATAGCAGTTATATTCCGCGACCGGATTGGTATTTCTTGTTTCTCTTTCAGACCTTGAAACTTTTCAGCGGTACGCTCGAACCCGTAGGCAGTTTCCTTTTGCCCACGCTCGGGGTGGGACTTCTCTTTATTCTTCCTTTCCTCGATTGCGGACGGATGAAACGGGTGCGGGAGCGCTCGCTGGCAATCGCCCTCGTGCTGTTTGCCTATGTAGGCTGGGGTACGCTTACAGCGGCTGCGATTGTGGGAACACCGAAGCAGGCTGTCAAGCCGCTGGCTAGTATTGCGTCCGCACAGCAGTGGACAGAATTATCGCCCGAAGAACTTGCTGGTATTGGTTATTTTCGTCAAGAGCATTGCGAAAGTTGCCACAACTTGGTCGATGGCCCGCCAAAGCCGGGCCCGATCTCGCCGAAGCGCATCGCAGGACAGCTGAATGGCTGATTGAGCATTTTAGGAATCCCGGACAGATCATACCCGGAAGCAATATGCCTCCAATTCACCTCAGCGATGTCCAGCTGAATGTGCTTTCCGCTTTTCTGCTCAAGTTGACGTTACAAAACGCAAGGCTCTCGACGGAGCTCCCCGGTCAGCGGTGCTGGGCGCACAAATTTATCTGGTAAATGGTTGCGCTGGCTGCCACCGGGTAAATGGGGTTGGGGGCGCCATAGGTCCGGCATTGAATGGCGTTGCTAAGCGTCACTCCAAAGAGTGGGTCGAACAGCATTTCTTGGATCCAAAGGCGCTTGTGCCGGGAAGCCTCATGCCGTCATTCCGATTTTCCACTCATGATCGGGATATTCTCGTCGCGTATTTGCTCTCGCTTCCAGCTCAGTAGGTTCGACACATTTGCGTGGCACTGTTTACGGCGTTTTTACAGAAGCCCAACAACTGGTCGAGACGATCGACGTTACTCTCGGGCTTGGTGAGCTACACTGGCCCGCCGCTTCAAAACCTGAGTAAACGGATAAATGTCCTCCCAACCTAATTCATACGAAGCATTCGGATACAACATATTTCCACTGGCTGACTCCTCTTTGCTCTGGCGCTTCGTCGCTGGTTTGGAGCGGAGCTCTGCCTGCGTCATCTTAATACTGTCCCTTCCGCTCTTGGCAACGGTGTGTTTAATTACCGTTTTATTGTCGCGTCGATCGCCCCTGGTGGCTCATCGCCGAGTCGGGAAACGCGGTCAGGAAATTTGGGTCTTCAAATTGAGGACCATGTGGACCCGGCAACCCCGAAAATGGCGTCGTCTGGAGCTGGTTGAATACCTGCGCCGGGATGTCGTTCCGGATTGCAAGCCTAAATGTGATCCACGCATCACAAGTTCATTTGCGGCTTTCTGCAGAAAGTACTCAATCGATGAAGTTCCGCAGCTATGGCTGATAGCTCGAGGTGAGATGTCGGTCGTTGGCCCCCGGCCGATGACCCGGGGAGAACTCGTAAAATACTATGGCTCCGATGCAGCGCGTTTGCTAGGAATGAAGCCCGGCCTTACCGGCTTGTGGCAGATAAGAGGACGAAGCAATCTCAATTATCGCCAGCGACGGCGGCTCGACATGTTCATGCTTAAGAAGTGGTCGCTATCTCTCTATGCCGGGATTCTGATCGCAACGGTGCCCAAGGTTTTAACCGGAAAGGACGCCTGGTGAACTCGCTTACTGTGCCGCGTTGGTACGACACGAGTCTGAGGCTCAGATGAACATCCTCTTCCTGGATCAGTTCAGTACTGTGGGTGGCGGACAGCGTAGTCTGCTGGAGCTGCTTCCCATGGTGGTGCAACGTGGATGGAATGGTCGGGTAGCGGTTTCGGGTGAAGGCGTGTACTCCCGGCAGCTGAGAGCAAGCGGTTTTCCGGTCGAGTTGATTCCCTGCGGTGCTTACACAAGTGGCCGAAAAGAGATATCGGATATAGCAAGATATGTCTGGAAAGCTCCTCAAATCACAAATAAGATTTTTGAGATTGTCACCACTCGTCACATCGATCTCCTCTACGTGAACGGTCCGCGTCTGTTGCCGGCGGCAGCGCTGGTTTCGCGACGGCTATCTATCCCCCTCCTTTTTCATTCTCATCACCGCATCGTCCAAGAAGCGGGAGTGCGGTTGGCGGGAGAATCACTACGTTGGGCGGGAGCTGAAGTGGTTGCCTGTTGCGGCTTTGCCGCGGAGCCGCTGCACGCTTACCTAACTAGAGATAAGGTTCGAATCGTATATAACGGCGTGCCAGAGATGCGTTGTTCGCAACCACGGGCGGATACAGCGCCCCCCTGCATTGGAGTGATCGGGCGAATTGAACCCGAAAAAGGACAGATCGAATTCGTGCGTGCAGCTCGCATACTGAGGAAGCAGTTCCCTCATTCTCAATTTCTGGTTGTCGGAGCCCCTTTGTTCTCAAGCCCTCAATATGCAGAAACGGTAATGTCAGCGGCCCGTGATCTCCCGTTTCGATTCGCCGGATGGCAGGAAGATATTTCGAGTGTGTTCGCGAAGCTCGACCTGCTAGTGGTGCCTTCAACTCCCGCTGACTCAACCCCGCGCGTCATTATCGAAGCTTTCTCCGCAGGAGTGCCGGTGGTCGCTTTTGCGGCGGGTGGAATCCCTGAAATCATAAAGGACGGGCAAACCGGGTTTCTGGCTTCTGATCTGACTGCTGAAGCGCTCGCCGCCCGCATCGCGAGCGTGTTGAACATGCATCCCGGAAACCTGCAAGAAATAGTTCGAGAAGCCAAGGAGACCTGGCGAGAACAGTACACGCTCCCTCGGTTCCAAGAAGATGTCGCTGACGCTATCGGTCATGTCTCTTCACGAATAAGCGTCCAGAACAGCGCTCCTGCTACGGTTGCGAGGACAGCCGCAGTGCCAAGCACAGCCGAGTAGCCGAAGCGCGTAATTGCCGCTCCCGATACGAGCGCAGATAAGCTACCACCTGCTGAAATGACTAGGAAGTTGAGGGCTGAAGCCCCGCTTCGTTCGCCTGGCTTTACGCGGCTCATGAGCATACTGAAGAGGCCTGGCTCACTCATATACTGGAAGGACATGTAGGCCGTGTAAAATAGCGCCGCCACCGGTCCAGTGAGATCGAGAGCAAGCAAGCCGAGCATCGCTGCGGTTGCGAATTGCATGGACGCAACACCTCTTACGGCCCCCACCTTTCTCAGGACGGCAGGTGCCAGCAGCATTGCCGCGACTTGCGTAACTTGCGAATAGGAGAAAACCAAGCCAATCCGCTCGACGCTCATGTGGAGATATTGCGAGAAATATGCGTTGAAGAATGGATTAAAGGCGCCCGTCGCTATACTCCAAACGAACAAAGCCGTAAGGAAGCACAGAACGAATGTGCTGCGTGGGTACGCTCTCTTCTCTCGTATCGGACTGGCTTTAAACTTCAAGCGCAACGCAGGTAGGGAGCCGAGAGCTGCTATGCCAGAACCAACCAGAAGCGCAGTGCGTTTCCCTTCCAGTGACGTGAACGAAGGAGTGAAATGCATCAGAAAGCCAGGCAGGCGGCCACCTACTAATCCAGCCAGAGCCGCAAGACCAATACCCATCGAGTTCGTCAGGCTGAAACCGAGGGTGCGATTTCTTTCGTTTGTCAAAGCGGATATAGCCGGCGCAAACGAGATCGCCCATAGCGACATGAATATTCCATTCAGGAATGCGGATATCAGGACGGTGCTTTCATTCAAAGCTATGGTTCGAAGTACCGCTGTAGCCGGCCCGCCAATAAGAGCAACTAACAGCGCGGACCGCAGTCCAGCTCGACGCGTGAATGCCACAGCCGGAATAGACCCCACGACCGTACCAGCAGTCATTGCCGCAGACACCTGTCCCAAGAATTTCTCGTTAAACCCTCTGTCCAATAAATAGAGATTGAACAAAAGGAAAAAAATGGATTCGCCGAAATCAAACAACGCCGAAGAGAGCTGGAAAACAAGAAAATCGCGGCCGAGGCCTTGACGGATCCACCACCATTTCATACCGCCCGTCAGAGTCGGAACCAGAGTGCGAGCGTGATGCAATAATCGGAAAACAAAAAACTTGAGTTCCCGGCGCCTTGCTGATCCTTGGCGCTCTCCATCGCCTGAACCTGAATTGTGCTTCGTGGGAAGGCGCACTGGAAACATGCGGCGCACGAAGACATCAATCTTGTCACGAGCCGTATTGACTAAAGCTAGATTGAGCCAAAGTTCTTGTTTATTCGGGCTGAACATTCCCTCGACGGATGAAAAGGCGTAGCGTTCCATCCAGAGCTTCACGTCATGTGGAAGATTTTCTGCCTCTTCTTCGAGCAGCGCTGCATATCTGCAACCAAACCAATCGGCCGTCAACACAATGACGATTACCTCGAGTTGTCGCAGGGCCGGGGGGTGAAGTTCGCGCCACCTACGCCAGAAATCCTCGTCATCGGCCCGGGTATGGATGAAGTGCGCGATCTCCCAGGCGCGTTGCAGGCGAAGATCTCCATGCAGCACGTGCATGAGTAGATGAAGTGCTGCAAAAGCGAGAGTGTCGGCCTCGCAAAGCACCGGCATCGCGCGCCCATCGACAAGCATTTGGCAGCGTCGGTCCCAGAATTCATGTTCAGGAGGGCCGGGAATCCGTTCTGTCTTCTGATCCCAGAGCGCATAGTGGAGATCGACCGAAATCGGCAGGTCCGCTGCGAAATAATCGCCACGCCATTGCCAGTCTGTCGGGCGAGCCATAGGCGGTAGATGTCTACCTTCTGACTTGCTGGAAGGACGATACCCTAATTCGAACAAGGCATCTCGAGCGTTCAAGACGCACTCCTGACGACACCAAAGGTCGATGTCGCCCTGAGCTCGAAGCAGAGGATCAGGCGTGAAGTGTGGGCAGTGAGCGTGGCCCTTAAGAGTTACAACGTTGATGTTCCTGGACTGAAGGGAATCCAAAATCTCGAATAGCGAGGCGTTCAGGCGTGCAAAGCTCTGCATTATTCCGGTAATTCAGATAGATGCGCGCCCGCACCCATTCCGGCAGCGAGGGACGGCAGAGATGGCCGAGGATTAATGTGACCTGCCTCGAGTCACAAAACTGGAGGGCTCTGTCCCACTCGGTTTCGTTTAATGACTCTAACAGCTTTGTATCGGGATCAGAAAATTGCAGAGCTTCTAGTACGGCAATCCCGTATCTCGGTATCCGAGCTCGGCGGTACAACTTCTTGCTCGAAGAGACACTCCGATTTGAGATCTCCACACCCCAAGGTGTTATCAAAAATCGAGTCGAGCACCGAACTGAAATCGCCTTGGATCACCAGTTGCAAGAATTTTCCCGAATATCGATCCCGCATCCGGATAGGGGCCAGGGACTCCGAAATTTGGGTGATTGAAAATGTTGAAACCCTCTGCTCGGAACTCAATGCTCGTGCGTTCGGTGATCGGAAATCTGCGGTGGAGCGCCAGATCAATGACTGCATTGCCGGGGCCAGGAACAATGTCTCGACCCGCATTGCCGAAGGTAAACGGAGCAGGCGTACTGAACGCCGCAGTGTTGAACCAATGATCCGCGGTCCGCTCGCTTGCAGGCAAGCTAACATTTTGCCCCGGTACAACGTTCGGCCGATTGGGCGTCCCCGAATTTGCAATATCCGTCCCAATGTAAACGACAGGTGTCGGTGTTCCGTCTTGAAGTGTTATGACACCGCTGGTTTGCCAGCCACTCAGTACAGGACGCATGAAAGCGGTCGAGGGAAAGCTGTAAACAAAGGCGCCGCTGAATCTCCGCAGAACATTAAAGATGGATAGTCCTCTTTCCAAGTGCAGATTGTTTTCATCTTGCGCCCCAATACTGTCGTCAAATCCAACGTTGACGCTATCTCCTTCATCAATCGACTTCGACCACACATAGCTTGCAAGAAATGTCAGGGATTTACGAAAGCGTTTTTCAGCTTTCAATTGGAACGAGTTGTAAGACGAGTTGCCAATGTGCTGCCGCTGAAACAGAGTGCCAAGCAGAGGGAAGGCGCGCAATGACTGCAAATCACCCGGGCGCGGATTCAGATCCTCACCCGTCTCCGTGTGCAGCGCGGTGTTGAAGCGGCGGAACAGGCCGAGGTGAGTGCCCTTGCTTCCTACATAACTTGCTTCCAGCAGAATAGCGCCGGGAAGTTCGTGTTGAATCCAGCGTTCCACTGCTGCATATAAGGTGTCGGCGCGTGCCGGTCGAGGCCGAAATAACTGGGAAATCCCGTAGTGGAAGTGGTTCGGAAACCGTCACGAGTTATCAATACCGGTGGCGCAGCGCCATTGACCTCATTGAATTGCGTTTGGATTCCATTCAGAACTAAATCGTACGCTTCAACCGCGATCTCCTGACTGTAGTACATGCCATAGCCAACGCGAAAGACAGTATCGCCGCCTCGGGCGAAGAAGCGCGGGAGCCGCCACGCAATACCTGCGCGCGGAGCAAAGTTCGTACGGTTCGGATCCGAAGCCTCCCTAACATTCACAAGACGCGGAGGAGCCGGAAGGGTTGAATAATCGAGGTTCAGCAGTTTATCTCGCGTCTCACGGTAGGGAGAGTTGTATTCATAGCGAATGCCCAGGTTTATCGAGACATTGGGCGTTGCCTGCCAATCTTGCTGTAAGTACGTTGAATAAATGTGTTGACGAAGATATGCCAGAGGCGAACCCACCTGGCGCATCGTTTGATCTGGAAACCCGAGCATAAAATCCGCAAGGGGCTCACCTGTCGGGTTGAGCGGACCAGCAGTGAATGCGCCATTATATGTGTATTGTCCGCGAAGTCTATTGCTTTGCTGATAGTTGAGCTGGAACTCGCCCCAATCGACCCCGAACTTCCAAGTATGGCGGCCACGCACGAGCGAAAAGCCTTCCCCAATATTCCACGTGTTATCGCGTTGAGTTTGCGGAAGACTTGGATCATCAGTCACAGTGGCAAAATCGGTGACACTGAAGTACGGAAGACCAAACGCGAATGGATCTGTCGGCGGATTGTCAATGCCAAGCGCTGCAGCGACATTCTGCTGGAACGCGCTCACCGGAATATCGAACAAGCGCAAGCGAGTGAAGGAAGCGCGTAGCTCGTTGATCCAATTCGACCGGCCAAAAGTGTGGCCAATTATGAGCTGCTGCGCTCGGAGTTGCTCGGAGGTGGGCCGTAGGGGAAAGTTCCCGGCGAGGTCGCCGCGCTCGTCATTGATCGTGTAGCGACCAAACGGTAAACCGGCCTTTCGGAATTGGTGATCGATACGCCCAGAAACGCTGTCGTTATGGTTCGCGCTGGGGGTTGTATCCAGATAGTTACTTGACGAGCTCGGCGACCGGTTGGGAAGCGGCTCATACGTGGCGAGAAACTTCGCGGCAATCGGATCGATCCGTCCTTGCGGAATGATATTCCCCGGAAAGGGAGTACGAACGCCGGTCGTGGGGTCTAGCGTGAGCGGATCGTAGATGATCTTATCCCCCGCGAAGTTGCCTTCGCGAAAAGCTTGATCCGGCACCAATTGGGCCGAAGGCTTCGCGGATTTGCCGCGCAACCCTTCATAGGAAACGAAGAAGAAGGTTGATGGTAGCGGGAGCCGGCCGCCAAGGCTGCCCCCCAATTGATTGCGCCGGAATATAGGGCGAGGTAGCGTCGGATCGTCGAAAAAGTTGCGCGCGTCGGTTGCCTCGTTGCGCAAGAACTCGAAGCCACTTCCATGAAGAGTTTGACTTCCTGATTTGGTAGCGATATCAGTAACGCCGCCGCCGACCTCCGGAAAAGCCGACGTGACCAGCGAGGTTTGGATCCGGAATTCCTGAACCGAGTCCATCGGCGGAACGACAACCGGCGCAAATGTATTGCGATCTGTATTGTAGCCGCCATCCAGAAGAAAAGCGTTCATCGAAGCACGGGCGCCGTTTATCGGGGGATTCAGCGCTACCGAGCCGCGCGATCCCTGCTGCACGTCATTATCGACGTCATGGGTGAAGCCTCCCAATTGCCGTGGAATAGCACCAGGTCCGAGGGTGACAAGCGAGAGCACGTTGCGTTGATCGAGCGGAAGCTCTGTGAAGGTACTGGAGCCCAGCCGGTAGCCTTCGGAGTTATCATCTGTCTGCAGTTGCGAAACCGACGCCGTGACATCCACCGACTCGCGTGCGGGCCCCACCTTCAGTTCAAAATCGAGCCTGGCCTGCTGGTTTATTTCGAGAGTGAGCTGCGAAGCGATGGATTTTCGAAATCCTGTGCGTTCCACAGCTATTGAATAATTGCCGGGTGCAAGATCAGAGATCCTGTATGAGCCGGTTTGATCGCTGACAACGCTTCGTACAAAACCTGTGCTTTTTTGTTGAGCAGTAACGCGCGCATTCGAAACCAGAGCGCCTGATTCGTCCAGAATCTGACCATAAAAAGATCCGGATGAAACTTGGGAGAAAGCCATCGAAGAGAGCACAATCGACAGAAAAATGGTTTTCATGACAAACCTCGGTCAACAAACTGTTCTAAGAGCTTAACTGTGGCCTCTAAGTCGTAATACGACATGTCACAGAGCTCAGCCTCGAGCAGGCGTTCGATAGCGGCCGAGCGCTGCTGGTGAAGCGGGAGCTCCACCGGCCAGACGCCGGGGAGCAATCGACGTAGCGCTGTTTCTCGTGAAGTCGGGACGAGACGAGCCGAACCTTTGAACTGAGCGTCTCGCTTGAGAAAAACAATGTGATCAACGCTGGCCTCCCCGGCTACCTGGATATGCGGTAAGGATTCTGTCCAAACCTCAAAGCTCGGCTTTCCCTTTCTGAATCTGGTCGGCGATTGAGTGCCGAAAATCGCATTGTTACGGAGTTCCGGAAAGAGGTCTGCGGCACTCGGCCGAAAACGGAACGCACGAGGATTTCCAATCACTCTGCGTCCAGTTCCACGGCGTATGAGTGAGCTGGCATCATCGGAAACGTAGGTCCACCCGCGGGACGCGCAAGCGTAGGCCAATGACGATTTGCCCATCCCCGAATCCGCCGCGAGCAGTACCCCGCGCCCGTTCTTAACCACGCACGCGGCGTGAAGCGCTACGAGATGTAAATTCTCGAGCAGCCCATATATCAAGCCCTCTAGAAAGGTGTACCGGAAATACTCGACCTCATCAACTGTGCTTTCGGTTAATCAGGCTGATCCGAAGCCTCGCATCAAATCGGAGCACGCATAATTGTGCTCGTCGGCCACCATCGTCAAAACATTGCACTGGGCGCGGCACACAGGAGCGGGTGCACGCTTCCTTGGACCCTTACAAACGAGGTAGCGCACTTCAATCTGAGCTTCGTCAAAACGTTGCTGGGACATCCCCCAGCTGCGTTCTGCAGCTTGCAACACGGCTTGCTCATTCGATTTGACTCGAACTGGAAAACCGTGAGGATAAAAAACGCGCTCGAAGGGTAATGGGACGAACGCGAGTAAGGGATCCCGAGAAGGCATCACGCGGCTTTGAGCACGGGTCGTCATAGATTCGGCGGCGTATCGCTACTACGGAAGCTTATCCGGGGGCGACAAGGCGATATGCAACGAAATCGCAAAGAACTTGTAAAAGTCGAACTGTAGGCGCATGTCCGCGAAACACGCCGACCGGTGCGCGGCGGGCTTGTAATCGTTTTGTGAATTTCTTATTTCTTGTGCCCTAACTTCGGGCCAAGGCTTTACACTTCTTGCAGTGCCGCGCTGCGCCATCGTCCATTATTGGCTTTTGGGAATGCGGGGCGGCGAAAAGGTCGTCGAAGCGCTCTGTCGCGTTTTCCCAGATGCGGATCTTTTCACGCTCTTCTACAATCCCGAGTCAGTATCCGAAGTTATCCGGTCACACCGGGTGAAAACATCCTTTCTGAACCCGTTGAAGCGCTACCACCGCTCGCTACTCGCAGCAATGCCCTTCGCGCTCGAATCCTTCGATTTACGTGAATACGATTTGGTCATCAGCAGCGAATCGGGACCCGCAAAGGGCGTTATCACGCCGGCGAACACCGTACATATCTGCTACTGCCATTCGCCGATGCGCTATTTGTGGGATCTCTACCCGGCTTATCTTCACGAATGGACAAGGTCCTCATTGAAGCGGGAGATCTTCCGAACCCTCGCGACACCGTTACGAGTATGGGATTACTCCTCAGCGGCGCGAGTAGATCATTTCGTAGCCAACAGCCGCAATGTCCAAAAACGGATCTGGAGAACCTATCGGCGCGAATCTCAAGTCATTTACCCGCCGGTACCCATTGAGACGTTTTACAATCGGCCCTCGGAAGCTTTCTATCTCGCAATATCGGAGCTAGTTTCGTACAAGCGAATTGAGGATGCTGTCCGTTGCTTTTCATATAATGGGCGGCCGCTCAAAATTGTGGGGGATGGCCCAGAATATAAGTCCCTGAAGAAACTCGCTAGAGGGAATATAGAGTTTTGCGGGCGTGTTTCGGATGAACAACTGCGGGCACTGTACGCTCGATGCCGTGCGTTGGTGATGCCTGGAGAAGAAGATTTCGGCTTGACAGGGGTAGAAGCTGTGGCCAGCGGCAAAGCGGTGATCGCATTGGGCCATGGCGGCGTTCTCGAAACCGCGCCAGTTGAAGGCCCTCAGGCCGGTTTCTTCTATGACACTCCGGGCCAGATACCGCTGGACGAGGCCATCTCGAGATTCGAAAAGGCCGAGGCATTCATCTCACCAGGAGAGCTGCAGCTATGGGCCACAAGGTTTTCCGAAACGCATTTTGCGGAGGCGATGCGCAGGGCGGTTGCAAGTCCACACCGCAGGGCAGTTTCACAATAATTTCACAAGTCCGTTACGACAGGCGGTCTGACGGCTTTCTAGACTGAAACCCTGACAGGCCAATCTGTGCTCATCCACGGCCCTCTTGCCAATCATTGGACAGGCATATCAAGGCAGCTGCTAGGGCTTGCGCTGGTACTTGCCTTAGGGCTGGTTGCAACTGCTCAAGAGAAACCCAAAAGCGAGTACGTCGGGAGCACCCCTTGTAAAACCTGCCATCCCGATGTATGGCAGAGATTCTACAAGAATCCTCATTTTGGGAGTATCGCCTCGGGAAAAGAAGCTCCCGAAAATACCGGCTGCGAAGGCTGCCACGGCCCTGGAGGAGCTCACGTGAAAGCCCATGGAGGCAAAGCAACTATCAACGCTTTTTCTCAACTGGGGCCTAAGCAGGTTCTCGACACGTGCCTCCGTTGTCACTCCGCGACCCTATCCCGGGCAAATATCCGTCATTCCGCACACACGCTCGAAGGTGTCGCGTGCACAAGTTGCCACCTCGATTCACAAATCGACTGCCCCGCGATCAATGCTCGCTAAAACCGAGCCTGAGTTGTGTTACGGGTGTCATACAGACGTCCGCGCCCAATTCTCAATGCCTTTCAAACACCGGGTGAATGAAGGTTTCATGGCGTGCAGCGATTGTCATAATCCGCACGGGACCTTTTCACCAACTTGGCGCATGGCTGCGCGCCCGAGACTGGTTGATCAGGCGCTCGCCAACGAAGAGGCGTGTTTGAAGTGTCACTCCGAAAAACGAGGTCCATTTGCTTTTGAGCATCCACCGGTACGAATCGAAGGATGTGAAGTGTGTCACAACCCTCATGGATCCATGAACGCACGCTTGCTAAAGCGCCCGGTGGTGTTCACGCTTTGTTTGGAATGTCATAACGGCCGTGGCAACTTTGGCCTCCACGGTACTGGCGATCCAAATCCATCCGCACAGCACAATATGGCCGACCCTCGGTACCAGAATTGTACGAACTGTCACGTTCGGATCCACGGATCCAACACTGACTCACTCTTCCTGAGATGAGAACCGATCTGCGATTCCCTCGTATGCTTACGGGCCTGCTGGCGATGACGGCCGTCTCCGCTGGACAGCAAGTCGTTGCCCCAAGCCGCGACTCCGTTGGGCCCGCTCGGGGCGATAACGTCGGTAATTACAACATCGATAACTCTTTCGAAACTGGTTACCGTTTTGCGACAGTCGGGGGAAATGAAGCGAAATATCGAAGTGATGAAAACTTTCGAGATGGTGTTCGCTTGCTCGCAAGTTACCTTAACGTAAATTCTAAGGAAGGCCACGGATTTTTGTTTGATCATTTGGTTCTCACAACCCAGGGGTTAGGAGGAGATCCGTATGAATCTGCGATGCTCAGCGTAGAGAAGAACCGTCTGTACCGCTACGATTTATCATGGCGGCGGAATGACTATTTCAATCCCGGATTAACCACCGGTGATGCAAATGGCCAACATCTGCTCGATACCACCTACGATCTCCAGGACCAGGATCTCGAGCTATTCCCACGATCAAAGGTAAAATTCTTTCTCGGCTTTACCAACAGCGGCCAATCAGGAGCTGGTCTTTCTACCGTTTTGCTCTTTCAGCCCCACGGGGACTTGTTCCCGCTGTTTACGAATATCAAGCGATCTCAAAACGAATACCGATTGGGCAACGAGTTGGATTTCTTTGGCCTGAAACTGAACTGGATGCACGGGTGGGAAGATTTTAAGGAAGACACAGGATACGCATTCAGCCTGCTCAGTCTGGGCGATCAACCGGCGAGCGGTACAAGCCTGAACTTCTTCCGCAGAAGTGAGCCTTATCACGGCACGAGCCCGTTCTGGCGAGTAGCCCTTTTCGGCGAGAAACGCTACTTCAGCCTGAATGGAAGGTTCACTTACACTGCAGGCCAACGTGACTTTGTATTGAATGAATCGGCGCTTGGCACGATGCAGGTTGGGGCTGCGGCCAATCGCCAGATTTTGACCTTCGGGAATGGACAACGGCCCGTTGCAACCGGAAATCTGACCTTGAGCCTCTACCCCTCGTCGAAAATCACAGTTGTCAATCAGACTTCTGTCTACAATATCCGGACAGAAGGGGAAAACGTTTTCACACAGTTCGACAACGCCACTCAATCCGTGCAGGCTCTCAACTTTCAATACCTTGGCATTCGGACAGTGGCGAATGACACTGATGTGGATGTTGAAACCACTCGTTGGCTCAGTCTCCGATTCGGCTACGAGTACTCGAACCGGCTGATCAACTCCACGCAGCAGTTTTCGACGGCGGGAAATACCTTCGCGGCGCCATTTGCGCAAACTAACGAGCTCAATACCGGACGCTTTGGTTTTCGGATTCGTCCGTTGAAACCGCTCACGATTTCACTGGATGCCGAGGTGGGAAGTGCAAACCGGCCTTTCGCCCCGAAAAGTGATGCCAATTATCACTTGATCGAAGGCAGAGTGCAATACAAACTGAAGACCCTCCAACTTTCAGCGTCTACAAATGCGGACTACAACGTGAACTCGGTCACTCTGTCCACTTACAGCTCTCATGCGCGGACGTATTCGGCTGCCGCAACCTGGACTCCAGTTCGCTGGCTAGCGCTCGATGCTAGTTATTCGAAGCTTCATCTGGATACGGTGGGTGGAATCGCGTATTTTGCGAATGCGCAGTTCATCACCGGCGACCAGTCGTATTACATCAGTAACATTCACTCCGGCAATCTGGGAGTTCGGGTTCCGTTGGTCAGGCGTGCCGACCTCTACTTGGGATACAGCCAAGTCCAGGACACTGGAGACGGGCGCAGCACTCCGTTGGGAGGAACTCTTAACACGACGCTTCCGGCCCTCCGTGCCGCCCAGACCTTTCCCTTACGATTTGAATCTCCGCTCGCACGTTTGTCGATCCGTGTTAACGAAAGAATTCGTTGGAATCTCGGCTATCAATACTACGGATACCGGGAAGATTTCTACCTCCAGGAAAATTATCGAGCTCATACTGGCTATACAAGCCTGCTCTGGTCTTTTTGAATGGAAGTTCAATCAGAAATCAGGGGAGATGAGCGCGTAACGCCGCAATACACATGCAGTAGCGCGCTGCTCTCGGACGCACGCTGGGCTGGTCCACACGGAATCGGGCGTTTTGCACAAGAGGTGCTTTCGCGGTTGCCGGAGCATAGGCAGCTCGAGAATGGTCCAAAAGTCTTTTCGCCGGCCGATTCATTCTGGCTCACGTATCAGATCATCACCAAGCGCCCTCGCGTATTTTTCTCACCCGGATTCAATCCACCGCTGATTTGTCCTGCTCCCCTGATTTTTACAATTCACGACTTAATTCAAATTCGAGTGCCCGAGGTGAGCACAGTCGATAAGCTCCTGTACTACCGAGCAATTCTCAGGCCCGCCGCACGTCGTGCCTATCGCGTTCTCACCGTATCGAACTTCTGCCGGAATGAGATTGCGAAGTGGTGTGGACTCCCGATCGACAGGATCGTCAATGTGGGCAACGGCGTAGGCGAGGTGTTTCGCCCTGCGGGGCCAAGATGCGAACCTGGATTTCCGTACATGCTTTACGTAGGGAGCCAGCGCGGACATAAGAATTTACATCGCTTGATTCAGGCCTTCCGAAAAATTGATTATCCTGAATTGCGTCTCCTAGTTACCGGAACCGCGACACCTGAATTCCGCGCCTATATCGACGGAGCTGGAGTTACAGATCGCGTTCAATTCCTGGGCTGCATCACAGACGATAAGTTGGCAGCAGTTTATCGCGGCGCGATTCTCTTGGTTTTACCAAGCGTTAGCGAAGGTTTTGGCCTTCCGCCGTTAGAAGCGATGGCGTGTGGTACGCCCGTCGTTGTCTCCCGATGCACCGCTCCTCCAGAAGTCGTGGGAGATGCAGGCATTTTGGTGGATCCTTTTGACATTGAGGATCTGCGTAGCGGTTTGGAACGTGTTCTCGGTGACGCGGGTTTGCGATCCACACTTTGCCGCTTAGGGCTTCAGCGGTCACGACAGTTTTCCTGGGATCACGTGGCCGAACGTGTTCGTGGAATTCTGGAGGATGCCGCTGGAGAGACTCTTTGATGAAGACCGCGCTTGCTCCGCTCTTGGGCGAGGAGGGTGGCAATCATCCCCTGGCCCGATATGTGGATCATGACGAGACGTACGGGGCGCATGTCGTAAAGAAATTCCTATCCACGCTTCAGCACCTGAATATCGTGGTCGATCTCGGTCCTGGGCACGGGCGGGATCTGGGAATCGTGAAGCAAACACATCCGTATGTTCAGACGTGTGCACTGGAGGCCGGCAGCGACTTCGCGGCAGAACTCGTGGGGAAGGTGGACAAGGTTCAGGTGCTCGATATCGAGCGAGCCATTTTCCCGTTCCCGGACGAAAGCGTTGACCTATTCATCGCTAATCAAGTGCTGGAGCACACGAAAGAGATTTTTTGGATTTTCCATGAAGTCACCCGCTGCTTGCGGGTCGGAGGGCATTTTCTGTTTGGTGTGCCGAACATCGCCTCGCTCCACAACAGACTGCTGCTGCTCTTTGGCACTCATCCTACGCAACACAAGCTGTGTTCGGCACACGTGCGTCCCTTTTCGAAAGCAGACACCGTAAGGTTTCTTGACGCTTGCTTTCCAGACGGCTATCGCCTGGAAAAGTTCGGCGGGTCTCAGTTCTATCCGTTTCCGCCCAAGATCGCCCGGCTTATGACGAACATATTTCCAACCGGAGCGTTTTCTATCTTCTTCCTGCTCCGAAAATGCAGAGAGTACAAAGATGAATTTGCGAGTTATCCTTCACGCGCCAAACTTGCTACGAACTTTTGGACTGGAAATGTGGAGATCGCAGACAAGTGGCAGTCGTATTAGCTTCTTCGTGACCCCAGACTTCCTCTAACTAGTGCAGATGCCTCGTTCCAGCGGCCCCGCACGAGGCGTTTTGCAACCCGCAATGATAATGAGATAGCTACGGGAATAAGAGGAACTCCCGAGTGGCGATAAAAAAAGCGTTTTGTTGACCGAGCAGAATGAAAGAGCCGCAGTGGGCTATTCATCCTGAGCGTCGCAGATTCGAGATGAAGAAGCTTTGCGTCCGCAGCTACCGTTAGGCGATATCCCGCTTTGCGGATGCGGTAACACAGGTCTGCATCCTCCCAGTACAAGAAAAATCCCTCGTCAAAAAGATTCACGGCCTTTATCGCATCCGCTCGAACGAGCAAGCTAGCTGCGGTAAGAAACGCTCTGGGGCCAAGCGGGCTGCGAGTTCGAAAGTGCCTCGCGCGGCCAGTAAACAAGTTGATGTTGCCGCCTCCCCAGGCTTGCACACGTTCCGGGTCTCGCGAATACAGAAGCACCGATCCAACGGCGCCGTAAGTGGCATTCTCCTGAGCTTTGGCAACCGGCCGGGTGAGCGTCTCGGCAAAAACCTGGGTATCGTTGTTCAACAGCCAAACATATTCCGCGCCTCTCTCGAATGCACGCTTGATACCGCAATTATTGCCGGCGCCAAAGCCGAGGTTCGTACCCGTTCTAAGCATCTCGAGATGAGGAAACTCCCCAGAGATTCGCGCCACAGAGTCATCTGAGGAACCGTTGTCAACTACAAGAACACGGTGATTGGGATAGTCAAGTAATTCGAGACTATGGAGGCAATCAATGGTCAACGCCGGACGGTTCCAGTTTAGGACGATTGTGTAAACCAATGGATGGGGCATATATTTGCCCAGCGTGGTTCAATGCCGCTCAGCAATGACTTCAATCGTGTCTCCCGATTTGAGAGCGTCGAGAAGGCGAGCTGCGATGTGACATGGCGGAATGAGCAAAGGGTTCTTGAGAAGCCATCCGTCATCAGCAGGACGACCGTTCTTGCGGTTGGCGAATATCTGCCAACTGCCAAGAATACTTACGTAATTTGAGTTGAAGTAACTCTCGGTCACACGGAATCCGTGCTGGGCCAAGATCGATCGAAGGGTCCTCAACGAGTATCCGTAAACATGAACAGGAGCACAGAGATGCCACCAGTACTGTTTAAAGAGCCGAAACTCCACGCTCGCGGTATTTGGAACGCCGACAAAAAGCTTTCCGTTAGGTTTTAAGATGCGGTCGATCTCGACGAGTATGTCATGGGGATTCGGCTTGTGTTCAAAAGAGTGATTGGCTCTGACGTAGTCGAAAATCGATCGGGAAACGTGGCCTCAGCCAGTGTGCCGTGAAAGATTTCAAGACCTTCTTTCTGACCTTCTATCACCGCCGAACGACTTGGTTCGACTCCGAAAGCGCGCCATCCTTTCGCGCTCATCTTCAACAGGTACTCACCGCTGCCACAGCCAATATCAAGGACTTTCCCCGGAGCGTGAAAAACGGGATCGTGTGTTGGAATGGGTATCCGGAAGAGACGTTTCGCCACTTTGCGGAGCCACGACTTGCGCATTTCGACAGGTTGGTACGCATAGTAATCATCCGGGTAAAGCTTCCCCAACTCCACTTCCGACAACATCGGATCAAGAAAGATCAAGCCACATCGACGGCATCGCCCAAGGTTGTACTCGCCTTGAATGCCATAGTGCGTATCCGAGGTTCGGAACAAGAATTCCACTTCGCAAGAGGCGCAAACAGTACATGGAGTCATTCACATCGATTTGTTTTAGGTTGTATTTCCGTCGACTTGTTTGCCTCGCGGCCAGCGGTCGTGCGGTATCAAAACTGCTTTCTCCAAAAGACAGCTGTGTGATCGATTTCTACAATCGGTTCTCGTACCTTGAATCGCTCGCGGTACTCGTCAACTGCCTGTCGGCACACTGGCCAGTCATTGTAATCGTCAACGATCAAGAATCCCCCCGGTGAGAGTTTAGGATACAGCGCGCTCAAGGCATCCCACGTTGACTCGTACATGTCGCCATCCAGCCGTGCGACGGCGAGCCGCTCGATGGGCGCTCTTGGAAGTGTGTCCTTGAACCATCCCTTCAGGAAGCACACGCGATCATCGAGAAGTCCATACTTTGCAAAGTTTGCTTTCACGTCTTCGATTGACACTGCAAGTTCCTGCCATCTGGAAGCGGCCGAGGCAATTTTATCTTTCCGATCGGCCGCCAAAGTTGCGTGCGGCAGGCCTTCGAATGAATCCGCGACCCAAACGCGCCTGCTTCGATCGTCGGCAACCTTCAGAATCGCGCGCATGAATATGCAGGCTCCTCCGCGCCATACTCCGGTTTCAATCACGTCTCCGGGCACATTATTTCCGAGTGCCTCAAGGATGCAGTACCTGATATTCTCCAGGCGCTTGACACCAATCATGGTTTCGCCATCGGCAGGCCAGTCGCGGCCCTCCTGGCGGCTCTTTAGATCCACTCGCCGTGCCAGGAAGAATCGCTTGCGCGCAAGAAACAATCGCAATGGAGCGCTAGTCCATGCCTGCCAACCGTGTTTGGGAAAGACCATTGCCACGACCTGCTCGGGGCAGATGACTCGTGTGAGCGTATTCTTCAGGAGATCAAGATATAATTCCGATTCGACGGTGAGCACTTGAATTTTGTCCGAGGCCATTGTGGCGGTAGCGAAACGTAACAAAATTCTATACGAGACATGACTCCGGAGTTCCGCCAGTAGCCGTCTTCCCGATGCCTGAGGCGGTCCGCTGAGCAGCGGAGTAAACGGTGGCTAGGATGGCAAGGTGAATCCATAAGTAAGGGCGCAATATGTTCTGGTTCAACTGGAGAATAGCGAGCTCGAATAACAGGGCGCGAACCAATGCTCGTAGCCAAACCGAGTAGAAAAGCGGAGTTGATCTCGCCAGCTTCACTGGCTTATAGATCGTGGCAATTAGGAAAACAACGAATGGAAGAATGCCTATGAGTCCACTCCCCGCAAGCGCTTCCGCGAAGACGGACATACCCTCAAAGGGCTTCGATTCCTTGAAGGACGTTATTTGCTCCCCACGCAACTCTGCGATGGCTGAAGAGACACCGCCAATGCTCCGGCCGATCCAAGGATGCTGCTCAAACACGGTCAGAGTGTCATTGAACGAGTCTTCTCTCGCGACCACAGAATGTGCTGTGGCTCCATATACCCCAGTGCCGGCGATCAGCATCGTGACAATCTCGGGGTTTCCTTTCACAAACTTTATTGTTCCAAAGGCAGCCAGCCCTAAGACACCGAAAGAGATTGCCAAAGGCAATAACTTTTTGAACCGGCTCGGAGCAAATAAAAATCTCCTTGGGTGCTTGGCAAGGTAAAGCAATTCCTTCGCAGGGTATGAGATCACATCTAAAAGAAGAAAAGCAATTCCCATTCTGCTGGACGAGAGCACGATCGCACTCGCGCTAAGCCAATAGATCGCGCGCGTAGTTTTCGGATTTAACCCCCGAAGCTGGGAGTGCCGGAGAGCCGCCGCCAGCACAAACCCGATGACCAGATAGCTCGCATAGTACGAGGGTTCGTAGCTGAGTCCGTTAACTCGCGCAACTCGCTCAGGTACCCACCAGTCAGCGACAAGCGGAGCAGGCAGTCCTGCTAGCGGAAGGAGAAACTGAATGATCCCGAAAGCGGAAACTATTCCAAACGAGTATAGATACCACCGCAACAACGAGATGAGAGCTCGACGATTATCGCTGAATAACTGGACAAAAGAAAACATCAAGCTGAGGTCGAGTAAAAGCCAAAAGCAATAGCCGAGGCTTTTCGGCCAGAAATCTGTCACGGGGGAAAAAAACAATTGGACCAGGAGCCATGCAAAGACGGGTAGAGCTCCGAGAGTCGAAGCATAGCCGCCGGATACAGCCCGTATGATCGCGAATATCGCGAGGAGAGTCGCCACGAGTTGCTCAAATCGGAAGGTGGCGCCAACTTCAAAAACTAAAAAGATGTCGAAAGAGCTAGTGACAACAATAAGGGTGGCGAGTGTAAGAGCAAACCTACTTAATGGCCCGCTCAGCGTCGACTTCCGAGAAACCAAAGTGGGGACTAGTGAGTCCGAGATTCCAACCTCGGCTTGGAAACGTCGCGTCGTATGCGTCGGCATCATGGGTCACCCGGAAGCGAGAGCACGGGAACGGGGATAGGCTTTGGCGCGGTCCTCCAAAAAGTTAGCTGGTTCTGTTTCGCCGCGAAAGCCATTGAGGCAGTCATAATCCCTGCCGTGCACACGGTTGCCGCCGCGGCGCCGACCGCACCCCACAGGATCGAAAATCCGCAACTCAGGAGCGCGTTGATCCCGGTGCAACGAGACAGGATTCGGCTCATCGACCTATCGATCTCGAAAACGATCAGAGTTAAGTTTCCAAAGACGCTGTTCAGTCCATAAAGAAATGGAAGCGGCGATAAACATCGTAGAACATTGATTGACGGACCGAAGGCAGAGCCAAACATAAGGCGGCCTATGGGACCAGCGAGACATAGAGTCGCGAGCGAAGCTGTGAAGCCCACGACGGTAACCCACGACAAGCTCTTACGAATGAGTTGCAAGGCTGATTCCCTGGATTGGACACGAAGGGCCGTAAGATGCGGGTAGAGAGCTTGGGTAAAGGGTCCCAACAATGCGGAAGCGGCACGGATGAGCTTTTCAGCGGCGTTGTAATACCCGACTTGCGCTTTACCCCCCACGAGCCCCAATATGACGACGGTTGTCGATGAATACGCAAATCCAGCGATATTGGTCAAGAATAGATGCCAGCCGTTTCGAAAAACAGATACTAGCTCCGCGATTGAGGGCACGTGAGGCCGGACGCGTATACGCTTGCAGGTAGCTGGCAACACAAAAACAGTTGCCAAAATGAGTACGCTTCCCTGAATCGCTGCGGCTATGAAATAATCGCTTGGCTTACGGACCAGCAGAAAGATCGCAGGAATCGTCAACACGCGGGCCAGGGCTTGCGCTTTTACAGTAAACTTCATTTCCTCGAGTCCTTGAAACAGCCAGACAGGAAAGAGAGCCGTACCTATGACGTTTAGAAAAGCGGCCGCGTAGAGCAAGGCCGTGTCTCTCGATTGATGGGTGAGTATGATAATCGCCGCGAGAATAAGTGCGCTTCCCGTCATTAAAATGAGTTTGGCGCTGACGGTTATCCAGAATGTGCGGGACAACATCTCGCGATTGTGCCGGAACGTTGCAACTGTCCTTGTAGTACTTAAACTGAATCCATAGTCCGTAACGATATCGAACAGGAGAATAATTGCTTGTGCAAATGAAAGAAGCCCAAAGCCGACCGGGTGCAACACGCGAACGAGATAAGGTACGCTGACCAACGGGACAGCGTAATTAATGATTTGCAGCACGGAAAGTGCGAAGATATTCCGGCGAAGCTGGCTAGCAAGTTTCATCGGGGAAAGTAAGTTGGCCTCTAGTGTTGCAGGGGCGTTTTAGAAATCATCCCTCATTGGTATTTGCCGGAGAGCCTGGCCGTTGCCGCATAATGCTGGAAAATAAGCCAGAACCAAACCACAAGGCCAGTGACCAGAGCGGTTACGACGACGATCACAGTTCGCGGCGGGCCGCTTTTTCGATCCGGGTGAACCGCCCGATCCACAACCTGGATGACAGGTGCGAGCTTGGCTTCATCGATGCGCGCGATCTCGTATTGCTTCTGCAAAACCTCGTATACGGCCTCATGGTATTTAAAATCGCGCAGCTTACGCCCGTATTCGAGCCCGACTTCGGGTAACTTGCCGGCAGGAATCTCAATTCCATCCGGCGACTGGTTGCCGGTTTGGTTCTTAAGACGGCGCAACTGTCCATTCAACGTATTGATCTCGGTCTGGAGCACGCGAACCTCCGAGTTCTCCTCAGTTGCGTACGACCGAACCGCCTGAAGCTGCACTTCGCGGTTGGCAATCTCCGCGCGCAGCAGCATGCCCGAACGTACTAGGCCTTCCGCTTGGCCACCCGGAACAATAAGCCCAGTTGTTTGTTGCGTGTTCTTGAACGCCACCTCCGCTGCAGTCAGCGCATTTCGTTCCTGTGCAATCTGCTGCTCGAAGAAAAGCCGGCGTTGCGAGGCTTCGGTAAGGGCGAGCCTCTGGTTTTGCTCGAACAAGTGACTGACGTAGGCATTGGCCAGATCGGCAGAGCGCTTCTGATCGTGATCTTGGACCACGATATGAATTAGTTGATCCTTTTTACTGGTGAAAGACGAGAGTTTCGCCAAACGCTTTCCTACGTCGGAGCGCTTCTTCAACCCGTAAACCCTTTGTAGATGGAATTCGTCGATGAGGGCGTCGGCAATGGTGCGGCTTTGCAGGATACCGATGTACAGATCGGAAGGATTTTTCCAGAACATACCCGCTAGTCCGACGTTTGCAAGACCTCCCAGTTGGGCCGCCTGAGCCGACATCATCGACATCGAGGATTGCGTTTGCTGGGGCGGCATGATCACCGCCTCCGCTTTATATGTGGACGGTAGGAGGAACGCGACCGCTGCCGCTACGAGCGCGAAAACGAGGCTCACAGCAGTTATCAGTAGCTTGCGGCGGTTTAAGATTTGGAACCAGACGGCAAGCGAGATCTCGTCGTTGTCGCGTGAAACTTCCGACACTGCCGTGAGGCTCACATCTATCCTTTGCTCAGCTGCGATCAAGGACCCTGAAGCCGCGTAACGCTCGCGATATGCGACCAAGCCCTGAATCATTGTGTGCGATGCTCGGCGCGTTTACCAGCAGCACGTAGCGTTGTCGAACTGTTTTTACAACGTTTTTACAGGCTGCGAACGTTATCAGCTTTTGCTGGGGCCGCGTACGCGTGGTATGTCATATTCATATGCCGTCCGAGCAGCCCGCTGTTGTCTTACGTTCAGGTGAGCTGTACTCGCGCAGAAAGTTCGGACCGAATACGCGGAAACCAGGGCGCTGTATTGCTCGAATGCGAGTGGGATGGAGGAAGCTTCGAGTCGGGTTTATTCATCGCCGGTATGTTCCGGTCCGGACATTTCCTGGGCGGCATCTTCCTTGGCGGGATCTTTTGGGACGGCATATGGGTGAAAGGGGAATGGGAGGGCGGTTTTGATCGCACCGGAATGTATCATTCCCGAGGCGACAATCCGGCGGGCCGGTGAATCGTGTGCCGCGGCTCCTGATCGCCAGCCCGCATCGATACCCTGATCTCGCACGCTTGTGGCACCGATTCGTCATGCGCGATCTTGCGCCTGCATTCGCGCGCCTCGATCTGGATGTGGAAGTGAACATCTTTTGCGATGCCAATGCTGATCAATTCGATCCTCACCTGTTCCCCGGTGTTGCGTTTTCCGAGAGCGGGCCGGGCATGCGTGACTTCATAGAGTTCTATGACGCCAGCTTGTGCGGAGGATGCGATTTTCTGCTTTTTCTGGATGCTGACGCGTTTTTATTGGATGGTGATTGGGCTTGCTCACATTTCGCAGCATTTAACGACCCGAATGTAGCCGCAATTTCTTTTGTGCCGCGGAGAGGCGCCCCGGCAATCTTTGCGTTATTGTGCCGAGCCGAGACTTACCGGGCGCTGCCTGGGCCAGTCTTCGCCTGTCGATACGAATTTCCAGAAATTTGGCCACACGGCATCAATTTGCAGCCTGGAGATTTTGCAGCCGGGGAGCTGACAACCCGCGGAAAGACGATCATCAATGTCAACGAGGGCGAGTCTTCAAAGCACATCGCGATGTTCCGGAGTACGACGGGGATTCGCAGTACGCGTGAATATATAACGCGAGTGGCAGGGCACCAGGTTTTCCAAGAGTTCGTCGCCAGAAACCCGGGTTACCTTGCGGCTGCTTACGATAATGTTCTCCTCAGTATTCTCTATGAGCGCCTCTTCGGTGAGGCATTCGCACCTGATCTCTCTGGCACGGTTTTGGGTGGAAGTATGACGGTTCCTGAATTGCGGCGAGCACTTAGTGATTTGCGGAACCCAGTACAAGTAACAAAACTGCGCGAGAGTTTTCGCGTCTCCGAGCGGAACATCTTGAAAATGGCGGCTCGAGAGGAGGTCGAATTGTCCATTCCTTCGGTTTAACGCTGGACCGGTTTTTGTCCGTAGTACGCCATGGGTCCGTGCTTGCGGAGGAAGTGTTTATCGCGCAGCGCTTCTGAAATTCCCTCGACATCGGCTCTGATCGTGAAGGTCAGATAGGCCATGTGAGCCAGTTCTTCGAGGATCACAGCAATATGGGCAGCATCGGCGGCCGAGGCGCCCCACGTGAATGGTCCGTGTCCTGAAACCAGAGCGGCAGGGGTGGCTAGCGGATCTAGATTTTTAAAACGCCGCACGATCACTTCCGCCGTATTGCGCTCATATTCCGATTCAATTTCCGGCGGGGTCATGGCGGGAGTTATGGGGATGGCGCCGCGGAAATAGTCCGCGTGAGTTGTGCCGAGGCAGGGAAGTTCAACGCCGGCTTGTGCCCAAGCTGTTGCGTACCGCGAATGTGTATGGACAACTCCGTTCACACCTTCGAAAGCACGGTAGAGCCCCAAGTGGGTCGGCAGATCTGAGGATGGACGAAGAGTGCCTTCAACGATGCGGCCCTCGAGGTCAGTCACTACCAATTGGTCAGGAGTCATGCCCTCATACGGGACCCCGCTTGGCTTGATGGCGACCATGCCGGACGAGCGATCAAATCCGCTCGCGTTGCCGAACGTAAAGATGACCAAACCGTGCCGGACCAAGTCTTGATTGGCCTGCAATACTTCTTCCCTGAGTGTTTTTAAGCTCATTGGATTTGCCTGGCTTGTGCGGCAATCTTTCGAAGCTCCGGAAGGACATCGCCAATCGCTGCGGGAGCGGACTCCTTTGCACCCAAAGCGAAATAGAGCCGTTTATAAAGTGGATATAGCCGGTCGTAGATGGCGACGCTCTCCGGCTGCGGATTGAAAATCCGATGCGGGGGGCAAAGCGCGTTTTGCGCGTCTTCAATAGACGGGAATGCTTTGGCGGCTAGGAACGCGAAGATCGCGGAGCCGAGGCTCGTCACATCGCCTTGCGGTACGAGAATCGGCTTGTTCAACACGTTTGTGTAAACCTGATTTAACACATCATTACGCTTGGGGATGCCGCCGCCATTGATGATGCGACGCACGGTAACACCATTGGTTTCCATGCGCTCCAAAATCACGCGCGTATGAAAGGCTGTTCCTTCGATTGCGGCGAACATCTCATCTGTGGCGGTGCTCGTGAGGTGCCAACCGAGAGTCACGCCGCCAAGCTCGGGATTGACGAGTACCGTGCGATCGCCGTTGTCCCAAGTCAGCCGGAGCAGTCCGGTTTGACCGGGTCGGTAGGAGGATAGATCTTGCGCCAACACTGCCGGTGTGGATGCAGCTCTGCGCGCAATCGCTTCAAACAGATCGCCGACGGCCGATAGCCCGGCTTCAATGCCGGTCAGTTGCGGATCGACCGAACCGGGCACAACGCCGCAAACGCCGGGCACCAGAGTTGTGTTACCACTCAGGCCGATGATGCAGGTGGAAGTGCCGATCACATTCACCACATCGCCGAGCTTCACGCCCGCGCCGACAGCATCCCAATGCGCGTCAAACGCTCCGACGGGGATCACGACACTAGGTTGCAAGCCGAGCTTTTCGGCCCACTCGCTGCACAATGTTCCGGCCAAGCGGTCGGATGCGAGATACCGGCCCGCAAGCTTTGCGCGAATACCAGCGAACAACGGGTCGACTGAAGTGAGGAACTCTTGAGGAGGCAAGCCGCCGAGCGATTCGTTCCACATCCATTTATGGCCCATGGCGCAAATGCTTCGCGGGGCTTGGGTGAGATCGTGAATGCCACACAGCACGGTGGCAACATAATCGCAATGTTCGAATGCGGAAGCGAACTGCCCGCGTTTATCAGGGTTGTGCCGCAACCAATGCAGCAGCTTAGAAAAGCCCCATTCGGACGAGTAAACGCCGCCACACCATTTGATCGCTTCGAGTCCAGCCTCGTGAGCTTTCCGAGTGATCTCGGCGGCCTCTTGCGAGGCTCGGTGATCACACCATAGATAATATTCATCGAGCGGTTCCAGATTGTTGCCAACCGGGATGACACTCGAGCCGGTGGTATCGAGCGCAATAGCCTTGATGGCACTACCGTCGATAGCTGCGGCTTGAAGCGCCTGTTTCATTGCGAGTGCCAGAGCGCTCATGTGATCGGCGTGGCTTTGCGTAGCGTAATCCGGATCGCTCCGGGTCCGGTGCAACGGATACTCGGCGACGCCCGCGCCCAGTCTCCCTTTCTCCTGATCAAAGATAGATACGCGGACGCTGAGAGTGCCGAAGTCGACTCCTGCGACGACGGTGCTCATGCTCTGTGCCAATACATGTCCCAACCCAGATACTTGGTTGCGGCCTCGTAAACGATGCCGGAGGTATGGGCCAGGTTCGCCGCGGTATGGTGCTCGAAACCTTGCTCGCAGATGTAGCGCAACAGGTCTTGCATGCGCGGAATCTCGACGACACCTGCCCCGCCGAAGGTCTGGAGTGAATCTTCGGTGAAACGGCCATCGCCGACATAGCCGCGAATTTTTCCTTCACGGTCGCGAGTTGAGAACCGCGCGTAGCTCATGGGCGCTGCCTTCACGCGGCCGTATAGGGTGCCGAAAGTATTCAACTTGCCGACGGTGCCTGCGATGATCTCCTGGAACTCCATTTTCACGTCAGCAAAAAAGTGTTTTGGGAGATTGCTGCAATGAAAGCAAACTGCCTTATTCGGATCGTCGCCGTAATTATTGTTCCAGTCGAGCAGCGCGCTCGGAGTTCCCGACGCAAGACGCAAGGCATGCATGCTGAGCACGCCAACGATGTCGGTTTCGCAAGCGCTCGACATCAGATTTTCGCTCATCATGCTCATGACGGTGCAGGGAACGACGCCGAAATTTTCCTCTAGAGAGGTCCAGCACTGCACGGCGCTGATGCTGAGGTCTTGCTCACGCATCCATGTATCAATAACTGCTCCGAGTTTCGCCATCTTCATCAGCGATTCGGCAGGCACATCGATGGTCGAAACATATCTCTTGATGTCTTCGAGCTTGCTTTTAGCAGCATCATCCTGATCGCTCATCCGGCTGATACGGCCCAGAACCTCGGAAAGATCGAGCGTGATCACGGAAATGCCGTTCGCCTCAAGCAATTTCTCGCTGTAGCGGACGGTATTGAAAGCAGCAGGACGCGCACCGATTGCGCCGACACGGAGGGGGCGCATGCCGCGAACGACGTGACAGACGGCAATAAACCACGCCAGATCTTCTTTGAATTCCTCTGAGGTTGGAGCTTCCGTGTGGAGCGTGGTCAGCGAATACGGAATGCCGTACTGCATCAAGTTATTGCAAGCGGACATTTTCCCACAAAAACTGTCGCGGCGGTCGGTGATCGTCATCCTGTCTTGGTTGTCAGGAGTGGCTTGCACGAGCACTGGCACATTCAGGCCAGACAATCTCAGCGTGTCGGCGATGGCTCGCTCGTCGCCAAAGTTTGGGAGAGAAACTATGACGCCATCGATAGTGTCGCGATGCCGCTTGAAAAGCTCGGCGCATCCTTTCGCTTCTTCAAAACTTTCCACCGCGCCAAATTTAGATTCGTTGGCGATGAGCGTAGGATCCGTGTTGGAGCCTTTGGGAGTCGGAGCGATAACGTCGACGTTGGCTGCCTCCAAGACGCGAATCATCTCTTCGCGTCCGCTTGCGGCTAAGTGATCGGGGAAAAAGCCCCGATTCCCGACGATGAGGCCGAGTTTCGTGCGGCGTCCATTAGATGTTGGCATTTAGTGCTTCCTCGGAAAAAATCGAATGAAGTAAAACAGGCCGATCGCGAGCAGCACGGCACCCCACCAGATGGGGGCGTGGAGATTGGCGAGAACGACCGGATTTTGGGGAGGCGAGGCCAGCTCATAAATACCGGCTCCTGTGATGAGAAGCCCGTATGCGGTCAGCAAGACGCCAATGAAAAACCAGATTGAAAGAGAACCGTGCGTATTGTGCATTCGCTGCGTGCCGTGCATTCGCTCCACTTACCAAAAAACGATATTCAAGATGAAGAACACTACGATGACCGCGCCGGTCCAAAACATTGGCCGGTGATACAGCGGTAGACGGCCTTCTGATGGTATATCGGTCGCGCCGTAAACGAGACCGGAAAGCTCGGACTCAGGTTTCGGCTTCGTCGCAAGGCTCACTAAGACCGTGACGATGACGCAGATCAGCCAGGACCATAAAGCGCGGTACATGTTTTCGGCCATCTGCTTGGCGCCGGCAGACAGGGCGATGTAGCGGAGCGCGGTGGGATCGAGTTTGACCCAGATGAACATGGCGATTGACGAGACGGTTCCGGCCAGCAATCCCCAGAATCCCGCGGCGGGCGTGGCTCGCTTCCACAACATCCCGAGAATCACGGTTCCAAACAGCGGGGCGACGAAAAAGCTGAACAGCGCCTGGACGTAATCCATGATGCTCAGGAATTGCATGACCAGGTACGCGGTCCCGATACTTACCAGGACCCCAAGAATTGTGCACCAGCGGCCCATTGCGACGTAATGCTGGTCGGTCGCGTTCTTGCGCATGAAAGCTCGATAGATGTCATACGTCCAGACCGTTGCAAACGCGCTGACGTTGCCGGCCATGCCGGACATGAATCCCGCGATAAGCGCGGTGATGCCTAAACCCAACAGGCCGGGACCGCAGTAGCGCGCCAGCATCAACGGGAGCACTTCGTTATAAGTATGAGCGCCACCGCTGTTGTGCGATTCGCCCACCAGTTTTTCGGGCAACACGGCGAGGGCGAGCAAGCCGGGCAAGATCACGATTAATGGAAGCGCCATTTTGAACACCGAGCCGATGACAGGCGCCATCTTTGCGCTGCGGAGATTGCGCGCAGATAGCACGCGCTGCACTACGAGGAAGTCAGTTGTCCAATAGCCGAATGAAATTACAAATCCGAGGCCGAGAACGATGCCGGTCCAATGGATGCCCATCGGGTTGCCGCTAAATGAGCCCAGACCGCTCCACAAATGTGTGTAATCCTGACCCGGAAACCTTTCGGAGATGCGGCGCACCATGCCGCTCCAGCCGCCGGCTTCGATCAAACCGAGGATGGGAATTAAAAGCGCGCCGAGCCAAATCAGGAAGAACTGCAGAACTTCATTGAAGATAGCGGACAAGAGCCCGCCTAGAAAGACGTAAGCGGCGACCGTGAGGGACGACATCCAGATGCTGAAGTGGATGTCCCAGCCGAGGATGATCTTCATAACCAGCGCCATGGAGTACATGTTGATGCCGCTCATCAGCACAGTCATCAGACCGAATGTGATGGCTGAGAGCGCCCGAGCGGGTTCACCGAAGCGCAGTTGCAAATAGCCGGGGACAGAGTGGGTTCTGGATATGTAATAGAAGGGCATCATGACGATGCCCAGGAAGAGCATCGCGGGAATCGCGCCGATCCAATACCAGTGTGTTGCGAGAATGCCGTACTGGTAAGCCGATGCGGACCAGCCCATCAGTTCCAGAGCGCCGAGGTTCGCGGCAACGAAGCTGAGGCCGGCCACCCAGGCGGTCATATCGCGCCCCGCCAGGAAAAAGTCTTCGCCGGTGTTCGTGAATCGCTTGAGATACAAGCCGATTCCCAGCACCATCGCGAAATACAAACAGACGACCACAATGTCTATGGTGCTTAGCGAGAGGAGGCGTTCAGATGATGCTGCGAAAGCAACTATGACTGGCACTTTGGCAAGTGGCAGTATAGCGCTTTAGCCGGTGGCATTCGGGGCTAAACCCGTCGCCTGCGCTCGGGATCTGAGTCGGGGATCGTGTTCGCGCTATGCGGCGTTGGCGCTCAGTTTCGCCTGATCGCGCTCCTGTTTTAGGGTGGTGTTGAGGAGATTGGCGGCACGCACGCCTTGCCGATAGCACTCGACATCCTCAATTGAACAATCGAAGCCAAATTCGGCCGGGTCGAACGGCTTGCGGTCGTGTTTCGCCGCGGTGTCGAGCTTGGACGCGGTTTCGAGCTCTTGCTTTTCGCGCTTGCTGCGGTCCTGCTGGAGTTGGCGTAGTTCGGCAGTGTCTTTTTCGCGTTGCCGGCACAGACGCCCGAATTGAAGCTGCAGGTTTCGGAACTGCTTCTCGTACGTGAGGAACGTATGGACTTCGATCAGGTTCGATTGCAGAGCGGGAGCTTCGTCGTTGAAGTGATCGGCAAATTGGACGCGGCCAAGGGCGTAGAGGCCCATTTCGAGCGCGAACACACGATCGAGACGCCAGGCATTGTCAGCGAGTAATTGCACCAGTGCGCATTCGCGAGCGCCGAGCGGCCGGAGTTCCCTGAACAGATCGGCGACGTGCTCTTTGTAGGCTGCGGCATCGTCGGAGGGTAGCAGGACGGTGCGGCCGGTGAGCGCGGTTTTGACGGCGTTGAGCGAAGACTTGGCTTTGCCTGCGGGAGTTTTGGGGCCGGTCGAGAATTGGGAGTTGGCGCGATTGGCGGCAAGCTGCCAGGGGGAGAGGGTGGGAGGAACTGGGACGTTCACGGGGATATCAGCGGGCGATTCGGGGATCTGGGAGGAGGCAGCGTCCCCGGACGAAGAAACGAAGCCATTGGTGGCCTTGCGTTCCTGTTTTCGTGTGTTGCGCTCAGCCGCGCGGCGGATTTGACGAGGTGTCATGGTTGTATCGCTCTCCTTCGAAGCGGCTACAAGCTAGCACGCGGGAGTGGGAAAACGAAGCTGGAGCTCGGAAAATTTAATGTAAGTGAGTGAGCCATCCGGAGAAAGAAAGAGAGCGTGAGCTGTGACTGGGTGAGCGAGAGCGGGTCTAGACGCAATTACTGTTCACTTAGAAACATTTGTGTGATATTCTGTTTTGGGGGCGTAAGGCCTCCAGAAAGGAGGTCATCGCATGCACCTTACCGCCGTGGAGTCCACCGCGCTCGCAACGGTCGCTTACGACGAAGCCCGAGAACTGTTGCAGGTGGAGTTTTGTAGCAGGTTGGTGTACCGATACTTCGGCGTTCCGGCGGCGGTTTACCAGGGGCTGCTGGACGCGACGTCTAAGGAAAACTATTTCAATCAGACCATTCGAGGACGCTTCCCGTATTGTCTGGTTTCTCGTTTCGATGCAGATGCTCCGGATAGGGAAGTTCCGGCCGGAAACCGGTCTTAAAAGGAGCGACCATGGCACGCACCGTGGCCGCCTTGCCGGCCGGCAGCCGGATAACCGACTACATCAGTTTGGGCGTTGTAGGCAAGTTCTTCTCCATCGAGAAGGTGCGCGAGGTTTTGAAAGAGACCGACCGCGCCAGCATCCGCGAGCGCGATTTGCCGGCTCATGTCGTGGTTTATTACATCATCGCGCTGGCGCTGTACATGCGATCCTCTTATCGCGAGGTTCTGCGCTGCCTGCTGGAAGGTATGCAGTGGCTGCTAGACCCTTCGGCCAAAGTGAAGGTCGCCGGCAAATCCGGCATTTCCCAGGCGCGAAGCCGTCTGGGAGCCGAGCCGGTGAAAAGACTCTATGACGCGGTGGTGGTGCCGATTGCGGAGAAGCGCACCAAGGGAGCTTGGTACCATCCATGGCGGCTGGTGAGTCTGGATAGCAGTACGTTGAATGTCGCCGATACCGCGGAAAACGAGAAGGCCTTCGGGCGTCCGGGCGCCACCCGGGGCTCCAGCGCTTTCCCCAAGATTCGTTTCGTGGCGCTGCTGGAGAATGGCACGCACGTGTTGTGGGCCGCGCACATGGACCAATACGCGACCGATGAACTCACCCTGGCCGAGAAAGTGATCCCCTCGCTCCGCAAAGGAATGTTGTGCCTGGCGGACCGGTTCTTCCCCAGTTACAAACTGTGGCGCCTAGCAGCCAACACGGGAGCGGATTTGCTCTGGCGCACGCGCCAGAATGCCAGTTTGGATGTGGAGAAACGATTGCCGGATGGCTCTTACCTCAGCCGGATTTACGCGTCCACTTCGGACCGGCGGAATCGGCGTAAGGGGATTGTCGTGCGCGTCATCGATTACCGCCTCAAGGACGTCGAAGGATCTGAGCCGCTGTACCGGCTGATCACCACCATCCTCGATCACCAGCACGCCCCGGCCAAAGAACTGGCCGCGCTCTATCATGAGCGGTGGGAAATCGAAACCGCCCTGGACGAGTTGAAAACCCATTTTCGCGGAGCTCAGATCGTGTTGCGCAGCAAGACGGCGGAACTGGTTCGACAGGAGTTCTTTGGTTTGCTGATGGCGCACTTTGCCATCCGCGGCCTGATGCACGAGGCTGCTCTGAAGGCCGATGAAGACCCCGACCAGCTTTCCTTCCTCCACGCAGTGCGCGTGGTCCAGCGACGGATGGCCCGCTATGGCGCTATTCCCCCCTCAGCAGAAGAAAGCCCTGCATGAAGCGATCCTCGATGAGATTCTTGAGGAACGCGTCATTTCGAGCAGGAATCGGATCAATCCGCGCGGCGTGAAACGAAAAGTGAGCAACTACAATCTGCGTCCACGCAAACGTCAGCGCACTCGCCACCTCGACTTTGCCAAGAGGATCCCACACCATTAAGTGAACAGTATTGGGGCTAGCCTGCCCAGCCTCACGGGGTTTCCGATCTGCGCAAAGAAAAATCATTAACCTGAACGGTTTTTCTTCCAAGCAGGCCTCTTTATTAGTAGAGACCAATTTCAGTTATGAAGGACATGTACGGATGCCTCAAAGCAAACTTCAGAACTAGATTTCTCCTCGCAACCTTTACCTATCCAGGATCAGATTCCAAGCAGCCGAAAACATCGGCCGAACGCGAGCGACACGCTCCCACTGAAGAGCGCGCAAAATGCGACGCGCCAGTCGGGGCCAAATTCGCTGAGCACACCGTGTTGCGAGTAGGAGTTATTGAATGACTGTTAGAAAGAATGCTCCGACTGTTTTCACAGTCGATGAGGTGGCAAGAATTCTCCGAATCGGTAGAATTTCGGCCTACTAAGCGATCGAGCGCGGTGACGTTCCGTCAATTCGGATTGGTAGACGAATCTTGATTCCGCGCATGGCCTTGGAGCAGATGCTAATCCGCCCAAAACTTTCGGACCAATAAATAGCTCAACGAGATGAATATCAACGGGAAGCTAGGGCAATCATCCTTACGAAATCGACGCCCGTGCAAATTGCGCAGTTCGATACATGGTCTGTTAGCGCGGGCAACAAACCGGGCCCATGGTGGCTCAAGCACGCAGAACAAGCCAGAAAGACTCTGGCATTTGCACGGGCTCTATAAATACCGACGTTCACGACGTTTTCACGGACAGCTAAGTCCTCATTTTCTGGCGGTGAGGGTGGGATTCGAACCCACGGAACCCGCAAAGGTTCAACGGTTTTCGAGACCGCCCGATTCAACCACTCTCGCACCTCACCACACGCCGGCTACATCCAACAATACCAACGCTACAAGCCCAGCACAGCTGCAAAAATCAGAGGCGCAACGATCGAAGCGTCTGATTCGATCACATACTTCGGTGTATCAATGCCCAGCTTCTCCCAAGTGATTTTTTCATTCGGAATCGCTCCTGAATACGAGCCATAACTCGTAGTCGAGTCACTGATCTGGCAGAAATAGCCCCACAATGGCGTATCCTTTTGCTCTAAGTCCTGCCGCAGCATTGGAACCACGCAGATTGGAAAATCACCCGCGATTCCTCCACCAATTTGAAAGAATCCGATCGAAGATTCCTGCGAGGTATTTGTATACCATTCTGCCAATGAAATCATGTACTCGATGCCCGTGCGTACGGTGTGAACATTCTTCACATCACCCGAAATGCAGTGGCCGGCGTACATGTTGCCAAGCGTAGAATCCTCCCAGCCCGGAACGAACATCGGCAGACTTCGCTCCATCGCCGCATATAACCAGCTATCTTTCACGTCAATCTGAAATTTCTTTTGCAGCTCCGAACATTGCAGAATCCTGAAAAAGAACTCATGCGGAAAGCAACGCTCACCCTGTTGGTCCGACGCCATCCATTCTTTTAGCATCACATCTTCGATACGCCGCATCGCCTCTTCTTCGGGAATGCAAGTGTCCGTCACGCGGTTCATGTGTTTATCGAGCAACGCCTGCTCGTCTTCCGGAGTTAAATCCCGCCAATGCGGCACGCGCTCGTAGAAGTTATGCGCAACCAAGTTAAATACGTCTTCCTCCAAATTCGCGCCAGTGCACGAAATGCCGTGCACCTTATCTTGCCGAATCATCTCCGCCAGCGAAACCCCAATTTCGGCCGTACTCATTGCGCCGGCCATTGTCACGAACATCTTGCCGCCGTTCTTCAAATGCTCAACATAAGCCGCAGCGGCTTCGATCACCGTAGCAGCATTAAAATGCCGGTAGTGGTGCTTGAGAAAGGTTGAGATCGGTCCTTCGTTCATTTCTTAGTCCAGTTCCAGTAGCAGAATCGCACACAACCTTGCGACGATACATTAAAACGCTTCTGAAGGTACGTGATGCTTATGCCGCGTAGAATGGCAACAAAGTTGCTACCCTCAGACAGAACACACGCATTGCTAATCCCTTGAGCGTCACCAAACTGGGCAACTCGGCGGCCGCGTCCTCTCGGGTTGCATTGGGAATCCTGGTCAGCCGTGTGACCGGCCTCGTGCGTGAGACTGTGATCGCGCACTTCTTCGGCAATTCGTCCGTTGCGGGCGTCTTCCGCGCTGCGATTCGGATTCCTAACTTGCTGGGCAATCTGTTCGGAGAGGGCGTGCTCTCGGCGGCTTTCGTCACTGTTTACTCGAAGCTCCGGGCGAGGGGGCAGAATCAAGAGGCAGAGCATGTTGCCGCCGCCATATTCGGTGTCCTCGCACTCGTTTGTGCCGCTCTCGTCCTCGTTGGCGTTCTCACGACACCGCTGTTGATCGATTTCATCGTTCCCGGTTTTACAGGCGATGATCGTAAATTGACGATTCATCTCGTCCGGATTCTGTTTCCAGGCGCGGGAATGCTCGTCATGAGCGCCTGGTGCCTCGGAATCCTGAACAGTCATCGGAGATTTCTTCTTTCATACATGGCTCCGGTCGCGATGAACATTACCATGATCGCTGCGGCAGCGCTTTTCGGTCCCCGTTTGCCACAAACGCAGTTGGTAAGCAATCTGGCATGGGCGTCCGTGCTCGGCAGCGTGCTCCAATTCGTTGTTCAGTTGCCTCGCGTCTTGGAACTGCTGCCCGTATTCCGCCCCGTTCTCGACATCACCTCTGAAAACGTCAGAACTGTCATCCGGAATTTCGGCCCAGTATCTCTAAGCCGCGGTGTTGTTCAGATCAGCGCCTATATCGATCAGATGATTGCCAGTTTCCTCGGTCCCGTCGCGGTCTCCACATTAGGCTACTGCCAGGTGATCTCCATTCTGCCGGTCAGTCTCTTCAGTATGTCTGTCTCGGCTGCTGAGCTTCCTGCTCTTTCAAGCGCTATCGGCACGCCGGATCAGATTGCTGCCGTCCTGCAAGAACGGTTGACAGCAGGTCTCCGCCGCATTGCCTTCTTCGTCATTCCTTCGGCAGTTGCCTTCTTAATTCTTGGAGACATTCTCGCCGGAGCGCTTTATCAAACCGGCCGGTTTCATCACGCCGATGCGGTTTATGTTTGGTCTGCACTAGCAGGCTCGGCCGTAGGGCTCCTCGCTACTTCGCTCGGACGTCTCTATTCATCCGCCTTTTATGCGCTGCTTGATACGCGAACACCACTACGATTCGCTCTAATACGCGTCCTGCTGACTGCCACTCTCGGCTATATCTTTGCGTTGCGAATGCCGCACTGGATCGGCATCGATCCGAAATGGGGCGTTGCCGGATTAACAGCTTCTGCCGGGATTGCCGGCTGGTTTGAATTCGCTCTGCTGCGGCATGCACTTCGCGAACGCGTCGGCAATACCGCGCTGCCAGTAGATTTCATCGTTAAACTTTGGTCAATCGCGTTTGTTGGAGCAAGTCTAGGCTATTTGATCAAAGAGCTGCTAGGCGCCGCACATCCTCTTTTTCTGGCCCTCTTGACGCTTCCGATTTATGGTGCCGTCTATTTTGCGGGTACTTTCCTTCTCGGCATTGAAGAATCGCGGAGCACCCTGCGTCCTATCCTCCGCCTCCTGACGCGACGAGCTTTACCGTGATTTTTGCTATCTGCAAATCTTCCTGCGCCGGAATTGTCAAGATCCGGACACTCCCCAGAAACTGCAGTCCGGAACAGATTTCTGCCCGCAACTCATCGGCGTGTTCACCAATGCCGCCAGTGAAAACAAGAGCATCCAGTCCACCCAGTGCAGCGGCCATTCCAGCGATTGCCTTGCGCACCTGATAGCAAAACATCGTGAGAGCCAAATCGACCTGCTTATCTTCCACACGCGCGCTCAGTAAATCCCGCACATCACTGGTTCTTCCCGATACCCCGAGCAGGCCTGAGCGGCGATCGAAAATCGTCTCAAGTTCCTGAGGATCGGCGTACCCCTTACGCATCATGTAAATCACCGCACCTGGATCGAGATCACCGCACCGTGTCCCCATCATTACCCCGCCCGTTGGAGTGAGTCCCATAGTTGTATCGACGGATTCTCCATCGCGAATGGCGGTGATGCTCGCACCGTTACCGAGATGCGCCACAACCAGACGTTTTGGTATCGGATGAAGCTGCGCAATAACCGACTCGAGCGCCAGCCCATGAAAGCCATATCGCTCGATACCTAACTCCCGAACTGCGGCAGGAAGCGCATAGGTCCTGCTCACCTCCGGCAGCGTCCGATGAAACGCCGTGTCGATGCAAACGATCTCAGTTGCCCGGGGCAGTTTCTGCTGCATCGTTTCGAGGACGGTGAGTGCGGCCGGCACATGCAAAGGCGCGTACGTGGCGGCTGCCCGCAGTTGCTCGATTACGGCAGGCGTTGCGCGCTGGTGCTCTCTCACGCACGGCCCGCCATGTACGAACCGATGCCCGACTGCGGCCGGATCGGGAGCGTCGCACTCCTTCAAAGCGTCAAGGGCATGCACAAGAGCTCTTGCATGATCCGGCAGGGCCAGCTGCTGTTCCCTCCGTTTCTCGCCCAGCGTCAGCCAGAACCGCGACTTCTCCCGTCCTATCTCTTCAGCTTCACCTTCGCAAAAAGCTCTTGCCGTTTCTCCATCAGAAAAGTAGATGCCAAACTTCAGCGATGAAGAGCCGCAATTCAGTGTCAACACCGCCAATTCCTGGTCCGCGCCGGGCACTCACAGCCCCCACTTCCAGTTGCGCACTTCTGGAAGATCCTCCCCGTACTCCATCACGTATTCCCGATGCCACTGAATGTTTTCATCGAGCCAATTGCTCGCCTTTTCAACAATCGGCTGCAACCTTGGAATCCGCCGAATCGCATCGAATGTTAACTGGAAACGGTCCATATTATTGAGAACCGTCATGTCGAACGGCGTGGTTGTCGTACCTTCTTCCTTGTACCCTCGAACGTGGATGTTGTCGTGATTCCTCCGCCGGTACGTTAGCCTGTGGATCAACGATGGATAACCATGAAAGGCAAAAATCACCGGTCGATCGACGGTAAACATTTCATCGAATTTCTCATCCGCTATCCCGTGCGGGTGTTCGCTCGGCGGCTGGAGTGTCATCAGATCGATCACGTTTACCACCCGAATTCGGATATCGGGAACAAAATCGCGGAGCAGCATAACTGCTGCGAGTGTTTCGAGTGTTGGCACGTCACCCGCGCACGCCATCACAACGTCCGGATCGCCTTCATCATTGCTGGCCCATTCAAAGACGCCGAGCCCCATGGTGCAATGCCGCACCGCAGACTCCATGTCCAGCCATACCGCCTGTGACTGCTTGCCCGCTACGATCACATTCACGTAATGCCGGCTCCGAAAACAATGATCCGCAACCGAAAGAAGCGTATTGGCGTCGGGCGGCAGATAGATGCGAACGATATCGGCCTTCTTGTTGACGACGTGATCTATAAAACCTGGATCTTGGTGCGAGAATCCGTTGTGATCCTGTCGCCAAACGTGCGAAGACAGCAGATAATTCAACGATGCGATGGGCGCTCGCCACGGTAGATGCCTCGTGACCTTCAGCCACTTCGCATGTTGATTGAACATGGAATCTATGATGTGGATGAAACCTTCATAGCAGTTAAACAAGCCGTGCCGTCCCGTCAGTAGATATCCTTCGAGCCAACCCTGGCACATATGCTCGCTCAAGACCTCGAGCACCCGCCCGTCAACCGTAAGATTTTCATCTACCGGTTCCACTTCAGCCATCCACTCCTTGCCGGTAACTTCATACACAGCTTCCAGGCGGTTAGAGGCTGTTTCATCGGGCCCGAATAAGCGAAAATTACGCGAGTCAAGACTCTCTTTAATTACGTCCCGCAGGTAGTGCCCCAGTACGCGTGTAGCTTCTGCCTCTACTGCGCCAGGCTTCGGGAGTTCAACCCCATACTTCCTGAAATCAGGCAGCACAAGCGGTGTCAAGAGTGTTCCGCCATTCGCATGCGGATTCATTCCCATCCGCCGGTGACCCTTTGGAGCTAATTCAGCGAGTTCGGGGCGCAGTCTCCCCTCGCTGTCAAAAAGCGTCTCGGGTTGGTAGCTACGCATCCATTTTTCTAAAATCTTGAGATGTTGCGGGTTCTCGCGCACGTCGCTTACCGGCACTTGGTGTGAGCGCCACGTCCCTTCCACCGGCTTCCCATCCACTTTCTTCGGCCCGGTCCACCCTTTGGGCGTCCTCAAAATCAGCAAAGGCCATCGCGGCCGTTCGATGTTGTGCCCATTACGCGCCGCATCCTGTATCGCTCGAATCTCCTGGAGCATCTGCTCAAGCGCGACGGCCATGCCGTAGTGCATTTTGGCGGGATCGCGCCCTTCAAGAAAACGTGGAGAGTATCCATACCCTGCAAACAAAGCCCGCAGCTCTGCTTTCGGAATGCGCGAGAGGACGGTCGGATTCGCGATCTTGTACCCATTCAGATGCAAAATCGGCAGTACCGCGCCATCAGTTGCGGGATTGAGAAACTTATTCGCGTGCCAGCTCGTCGCTAGAGCACCGGTTTCCGCCTCCCCATCGCCCACGATGCAGGCAACGATCAGACCTGGATTATCGAACGTCGCCCCGTGCGCATGCAGCAGCGAATATCCAAGCTCGCCGCCTTCATGGATCGAACCAGGTGTCTCCGGAGCTACATGACTCGGTATCCCATAGGGCCAGGAAAATTGGCGGAATAACCGCTTGATTCCATCGCGATCCCGCTCGATATTCGGATAGATCTCCGTGTACGAACCCTCCAGATAAGTGTGTGCAACAATGCCTGGGCCCCCATGCCCGGGACCAATGATGTACATCATGTTCAGGTCGTGCAGCCGAATGAGCCGGTTCAGGTGCGTATATATGAAGTTCAAACCCGCCGTCGTACCCCAATGACCGAGCAGCCGCGGCTTGATGTCTTCCTTCGTCAACGGACGTTCCAGCAGCGGATTGTCCTTTAGATAAATTTGTCCAACAGTCAGGTAATTTGCTGCGTGCCAATAAGCATTCAGCTTTTCTACTTCGCCGGCACTGAGCGGTTCAGGCATCTATGTTTTTTCTCCCATCCCATTGTCGGTTCTTTAAGAAAGCGCCCCCGCCTGCAGCAGCTGCTCGGCTTGCTTCAATGCCTCGGCAGTGATGTGTTCGCCCGACAGCATCCGGCCGATCTCTCTCGCGCGCTCGTCCCGAACCAGCTCTTCAATAGCCGTAGTTACCCGGCCCTTCTTCTCGCGTTTTGAGACGGCGTAGTGGTGATCGGCAAACCCGGCGATTTGTGCTAAATGCGTCACGCAGATCACTTGGTTTCTCCGCGACAGCGACTTGAGCCGTCTACCCACCGCGGCCGCTGCCGCACCGCCCACACCCGCGTCCACTTCGTCAAACACCAGCGTGGGTATGCCCGGACGCTGATCCGCATCTCCTATGGCAGTCTTCAGAGCAAGCGCCATGCGCGACAGCTCTCCTCCCGAGGCGATCTTTTCGAGCGGCTTCAGCTCCTCTCCGCGATTGGGCGATACCAGGAAAACAATGTCATCCGTTCCCGATGCTGTCCATCCGCCCGGCCTTACCGAAACCTGAAACTCGGTCCCGGACATTGCCAGGCTCTTCAGTTCGCTTTGTACGTGCTTGCTCAAGCGTTCCGCGGCGGTTTTGCGAGCTTGGCTCAATTCACCCGCCAACTGCTCATAGTCCCGCGCCAACTGTGCCTGTTGTTTTTCAAATGCCGCCCTGTGCTCGCTCGCATTCTCGATTTCGTCGGCTCGCCGCCTCACATCTTCTAAGAACGCCAGCACCTCCTCGATTGAGCTGCCATATTTCCGTTTCAATCGGTCTAGCACCTCGAGCCGCGTCTCGACCTCGTCCAACCGCCCCGGATCGCCTTCGAGCCGGCCCAAGTAATCGCGAAGTGCGTAAGCTGCCTCATCCACTATCAACGCGGCCTGCTTCAGCGACGCACTCGTCTCGCCTACGCTTGGATCGATCCGCGTTAACTCCTCGACACGCTTTAGCGCCTGCCGCAATTGCGTTGTCGCGCTGTCCGGTGATTCATAAAGCAAGCTGAATGCCGCTGCCGCACTTTCCTGCAAGCGGCTGACATTCTGCAAAACTCGCCTTTCCGATTCGAGCTCGCCGTCTTCACCGCAACGAGGCAGCACTGCTTCGATTTCTTTGCGCTGAAAAATCCATAGATCGAGCAACCTGAGTTTTTCCTGCTCGTTCTGGCTCAATTCCTTGAGCCTTTCGCCCGCGCTGCGCCAATCCGTAAAAACGCTCGCCACTCGGCTCCGCAGTTCCTCTGCCCGCGCATATTCGTCCAGCAATTCCCGCTGCGCTTGCGTCCTGAATAAAAGCTGCTGCTCATTCTGCCCGTGAATATCCCCTAAAGCGGGCGCAAGTTGCCGTAGGAAAGCTGTCGTAACCGGCCGGTTCGCCACAAATGCCCGCGATTTCCCATTCGCCGTGATCTCCCGTTCCACGATCAGTTCTTCGTCGTCGTGGTGTTCAATCCCGGTATCGGCCAGCAGCGCCTTGATCTCCGGAGTGCAATCGAGCGCAAAGATGCCGGACACCCGTGCCTTCGCCTCTCCGCTCCGGATCATCTCTGTCGACGCACGTGCGCCTAGCAACAGACTTAGCGAATCGACCACGATCGACTTACCGCTTCCGGTTTCGCCCGTCAGTACATTCAGCCCTTCTTGGAAACGAATGCGAGCCTGCTCGACCACCGCATAGTTCTCAACAATCAATTCCACGAGCATGTGAACGAATTATATCGGCGTTAATCTTATGATTTATCTGAGATGCTCCCTATAATAAGGAAGAAGTAACGAGAGGACACTCAAACTATTGCCCTTTGTGCTGCTTCCCGTATGGCTCGATTTAAGCCTGTGGGACATCATTCAGAACCTTAGGCCGGTTCCCTTAGCTGTTATCGTTTTGTTAATTCTTTTTTCGCTGCTTTCCTGGACGATTGTATTCTCGAAAAGCGGTGTATTTAGTCGCGCCCGGCGAGCGAACCGCAGCTTTCTCCGCGCATTCCGTAAGGCCGATAACTTACAAGCTGTCGCGATAGCGAGTGAGCAGTTTGCCTCGGCGCCTCTAGTCGCAGTATTCGATTTTGGCTACGGCGAGGTCGAGCGCCAGGTCAGGCAGCGTGGCGCATTAGTCAATAAGCCCGCCGTCGAGCGCAGCTTGCAATTAGGAATCAGCGAAGAAGTAACTAAGCTCGAAATGAATATGAGTTGGCTTGCCACCGTCGCATCCGTCTCGCCATTCATTGGCCTGTTCGGCACGGTGTGGGGTATCATCGATGCCTTTCAAGGCTTGGGAAATGCCGGAGGCGCGAGTCTTCGCGCAGTCGCGCCGGGCATTTCGGAAGCGCTCATCACAACCGCAATCGGGCTCGCAGCCGCGATACCAGCGGCTATCTTTTATAACGTCTTCGGAAACCGCATCAAAGAAATAGGAACTCGCATGGAAGACTTTGCTATCGAGTTTCAAAATCTTGCTGAACGGGATTTCGGCGGCTGATGGTGCCAGCAGTTACGTGAGGAATTAAGTGGCATTTTCATTTGGGGAGGGTGGAAGACGAGGGCGGCGGTTCAGCGGCCCCTCCGTGCTTTCGGACATCAATGTTGTGCCGCTCGTCGATGTCGTTCTGGTTCTGTTGATCATCTTTATGATCACGGCGAATGTCATGGAATTCGGTCTTGATATTCAGGTTCCGAAGGTCAAGACCGTGCGGCAAACGGCCCGGGAACTCCCCGTTGTGAGCATCACCAAGAACGGCGAATCCTTCCTGAATGACAAGCCGATAAATATTAATTTGCTGACGCAAGGTATAAGACAGCGCTTTCATAATCCATCGGCCGTCTACGTCCGGGCGGACAAAGAGACGCCCTGGGATCCCATCGCTCAGATCGTAGCCGAGCTCGGCGATGCGAAATTCGACGTCAAAATGGTCACTGCACCCACAGACGCAGGTGCCCGTTCGCGTAGATGAGTCAAATGGCGCAGCCCATCGACATACTCGACGAACGCGATCCACTTGGATTTCCTTTCATCGGTTCTTTGTTGATTCACTTTACGGTTCTCGCGGTTTTCTTTGCCGGTTGGTACTGGACGCACAAAGCGAGCGCGACGTTCGGGGATATCCATCCAGCTGGCGGCCCTTCCTACTCGGTCTCTCCCGTCCACAACATTCCTATTCCGCACCGGGATACCCCGCCTAACCCTGTCGCGAATGACACTCAGTCAGCCGTTCCCACTGCCCCGGCCAAGCAGGAACTCCAGAAAAAACAGCCGGTGCCTGACAAGAACGCCATCGAGATTCCTGACAAAATGAAACGCCAGGCGGAACGCCCCAGACAGCAGCAACGCTATACTCCGCCGGCTTCCCAGAACCAGATCTATAGCCAATCCCGGCAGGCAGTCTCAAGCCCTATGTATGACGCGCAAAGCGGAGCTGGACAAGTCGGCATAGGTCCAAACTCACCGTTAGGCAATCGCTTGGGAGGCTATGCGGAATTGGTTCGTCAACGGATCGCGCAGAATTGGCGGACCAGCGGCCTTGACGCTCGCAGCCAGGCTGCGCCCTCAATCGTCAGCTTTGTCATCATGCGTGACGGAAGCGTCCGGAATGTCCTCACAGTCCAGTCCAGTGGAAATCCTTCCATTGACGACACTGCCCTGCGAGCCGTTTATAATTCAAACCCGCTCCCGCCGCTCCCTCCACAGGTTGCGGAGAGCTCCATCTTGGCCCAGTTCACATTCAATCTACGCTGATGCGAATCTTCATTTCTTCTCTCTTCCTTCTCGGCGGTTTAGGTTGGCTTTCTGCCAAGCAAGAGGTCCGCGGTGTCATTAATAAAAATCCTGGCAAGCCCTTCGTGGCGGTGCCGGATTTCCGCGCCTCTGGAAGCGCTGCTTCGTTTATCGGCGTTTTCAATAAGACCGTCACGAGTGATTTGCAAAGTTCTCCTCTGGTAAATTTTGTTCCCAAAACACTCTATCCCCTTCAGATCCCGCAGCAGCCATCCGACCTCATCGCCGGTGTAGCGCCGCCAAGCGCACGTTCGGTTAATCCGCAAGGCACTAGACTCTCGGATTGGAGTTTGCCTCCCGTTACCGCGAACTATTTGGGCCTTGGCTATGGTGCGGAGAACCAGGGACAGTTGGTTGTTTTCGGGTGGTTATACGCTACCTCGCCCACAATCTCTACGCTGCAGCAAGCGCAAGTTTTCGGAAAAGTCTACACAGCCTCGCTGGACGAATCCGGTGCCATCGATGCAGGCCATCGCTATGCCGCTGACGTTCTGGCGCAGTTCGGTGGGAAAAGTCTAGTCGGCACCAGAATCGTTTTCGTCTCGGATCGCTCCGGAGTAAAGGAGATCTGGGCGATGAACTGGGATGGCAGCGGTCAAAAGCAACTGACTCGCTTCGGCTCCATCTCCACGTTCCCGTCCGCCTCCCCGGACGGCCATCGCGTCGCCTTCACCAGCTACGTTGCGGGCTACCCCGCCATCTATATGTTTTCTCTCGACACTGGACGCAAGTTGCCGTTTTATAACCAACGCGCTTCCATGAACGCGTTCGTGACCTTCACGCCTGACTCAAAGCAGGTTGTGTTTTCCTCGACCGCCACTGGCGGCCCTTCGCAGTTATATATGGCAAACGTGGACGGCAGCAACTTCCGGCGCCTTACCTCCTCCGGCTCCATTGAAGTTGAAGCCAAGATCAATCCCAAAACCGGCGCCGACGTCCTGGTTGTTTCAGGGCGTTCGGGATTCCCGCAGATTTATCACATGAATCTCGAGGGCGCTGATCTGCATCGCCTGACCGCTGGAACTGGCGAAGCCACCAATCCTGCCTGGAATCCCGACGGCGAGCACATCGCTTTCGCCTGGACAAAAGGCTTTGAGCCCGGCAATTACAACATCTTTGTGATGGACGTGGGGTCGCAGCAAACGACTCAGCTTACGGCCAATGAGGGCCGCAATGAGAATCCGGGTTGGGCTCCCGATGGCGCTCACATCGTATATGCTTCGAAGCGCGGCCGCCAATCGCAAGTATGGGTCATGAATGCGGATGGCACTGACAAGCACGCGTTGACTCAAACTGGAAACAATGAAAAGCCGGTGTGGGTAAACGCCGAGCAATAAGAAAAACGAAGTGATAGGAAACATTCAGGAGGGATTACAAGGATCATGACGAAAAGCAGAGCATCACTGACATTCGCCGCTGCGCTGATGTTGGTTCTAGCCGCGGGCTGCCACAAAAAGACCCCGCCGCCCCCGCCGCCGCCCCCGCCCGCTGAGGCGCCCCCGCCGGTTAAACCAACCATCGGTTACTTCACGGCCGAGCCGTCCACAATCAATAGCGGTCAGCCTTCCTCTCTCCGCTGGTCTGTCACCGACGCCAACAATGTCCAGATTGACGGTGTTGGGCAAGTGAGTCCGAGCGGCCGTCGTGCGGTATATCCCACGAGCACCACCACCTATCACCTGACCGCTACCGGCCCCGGCGGCACAACTGATGCTTCCGCCACGGTTACCGTCAGCGCGCCTCCTCCGCCCGAGCCCATCACGCGGCCTACCAGCCAATCGCCCGCCGAAATGCTCGCCAGACAGGTGCAGGATATTCACTTCGACTACGACAAGAGCGACATCCGTTCTCAGGACCAGTCGACCTTGCAGGCTGATGCCACTGCCCTTAAAGGGATCTTTGCCCTTGATGCGAATTTCACCGTGACCATCGAAGGCCATTGCGATGAACGCGGCTCGGCTGAATACAACCTCGGTCTCGGTGATCGACGCGCCAGTGCGACTAAAGAAGCGTTGGTAGGCTTAGGTGTTCCTGGCGACAAGCTGAGAACCATCAGTTATGGCAAGGAGCGGCCGGTCTGCACTGATGCAACTGAAGACTGCTACCAGAGGAATCGTCGGGCCCATTTTTCCGCCAGCCAATAGGGCCGCGAAACTCGCGGCGCCTCTCTTAAACTGAAGACGAGTCCTGGAACGGGGGCGGACCCTATCCGTCCCCTCATTTGAGGAGATTTACATGAAATTTTTGCGTCTTGCCGCCCTTACGCTTATTGGGTCGGCGCTCTCATTTGGAGTTAGCAAAGAAACCGTTGAGTTGCAGCGAGACGTCGCTCTGCTGCAGGACAAGATGGATACCATGCAGCGAGATCTCGATACGAAATTGGGAGCTTTGACCGCCATGCTGCAAGCCGTGCAGGATAATTCCGCAAAGTCCAACGCGAGTCTTCAAGACGCCCTCAGCAATGGCGTCGGTAAGCAGCTTGCGCCGGTGAGCGGTCTCAGCACCAAGGTCGATTCCATGAGCGACGATGTACACGCTTTGAGAGATGCACTAAACGATCTGAGTGGCCGCCTCGAGCGCATGGATGCCAAGATGACGGATCTCAAAAACCAGATGCAAATCATACAAAATCCGCCCGCTGCTCCGGGGGCCGCCGCTCCTGGCACCGCTCCAGCTACTCAGCCTCAAGCGGGCGCTGCTCAGGGGCCACCCGCCGGAATGACTGCCGAAAAAACGTACACGGATGCTCGCCGCGATCTGCAGACCGGGAATGTAGATCTTGCTTTACAGGAATTCCAGCAATACCTGACTTACTTCCCCAACACAGAGCTTGCAGCCAATGCCCAGTACTACACCGGCGAGATTTTATTCCGTCGTGGCGACTACAACAACGCGATACCGGCGTTTGATGCAGTCCTCGAACGATATCCGGAAAATCCCAAAACTGCTGATGCGCACTTCATGAAAGGAATGGCTCTCCTCAAAGCGGGACAACGCAGCCGCGCAACGCAGGAGTTTCGCACGATTGTCGCAAACTATCCCCGCACCGACGACGCCCGAAAAGCGCAGCAGCAACTCCGTCAACTCGGAGCGCCCGTTTCATCAGCGCCCACGACTGCCCGGCGACGCCCGCAGTAGCTCCGCAGAACTTGCGATGCGAATGCAGGTGGGTAGACTAATTTGGTGAATGCGTTCAACAGCGGGATAGGCCCTTAAAGGGCCGCCCCGCTGCCAAGGAAAGCAAATGCTGTTTTCCTTGACTGTTCTGATTCTCTCCTGAATGAGGCAGGCGTTTATATGGCCCTTAGCGGAGTAGCAGTACTGGGCCGATGCAGCAGCAGAATCAGGGCACGCGGTAAAACGGATCCGGCAGCAGGAAATTCTTCTCGGCGTGGCCGCCTTTCAGATCCGAAGGCTGGTCGCCGATGTTCGCAATAATCGTGTATCCGGCTTGCTCGATCTCTGCCCGGATCGGGGTCTTGAAGTCCGCAGCAGAGGTGAAATGAGGGCCAATTGGCACCATGTAGAGCCTTTCGTACCCTCGATATCCGGCAGCGATAAGATTGCGCTCCGTCGAGGTCCGCTGGGATTCAGGGCGACCGGTTATGAAGAACACCGTGATCTTCAACGTGCGGGCCTGTTGGAAAACTTGCAAGGTGGAGGCGATCGCAGGATCCCGCCCGAGTTGATCCCAGGCCGCCCAGCCGCAAGGGCCATCCAAGGCGGGGCTGCACGGGCCATCAATAGGCCGGCCGAAATCGTCGAGCTTGAGGATCTCCCAATTTGAGAGCGCCGTCTCATCGATATCGAGCACCAGCGCGGGTCGCGCAATCGCCGCCGCCCGGCTTGCCAGCCAATTCCTGGCCTCGCCAGCTACAATCCCTAGATCACGCTCGTAGGTGCCAGAATCATGGTAAGTCAGCGCGGCGATTTTCGCATCGCCGACATTCGCGGGCTGAGACGAGACCGCAACGAAACCTGCCTGGGCTGCTGGGCCGGCACGAGGAGCCAGAAGAACTCCCATCGCAGCGGCCACTGCAACGCCGAACAGCGGCTGCATCACAGAACGGATACTGCATAAATTCAATCGGGTCATATCACTCTCTTCTGAATTTCCCATGCTCTATTGGCGAGTCGAGAGCTCACTTCGCGCCGCTGACAACGCCGGGGAACCAACGCACGGCGTTATCGTGAAACAGCTTGCGCAGGACAGGACGAGGCAGTGCCAGGCCTTGATAGGTGTGGCCCATGTACTCGACGTTCTGGTCGGTCGAGAAAAATTTCCAGTCGTGCGCATAGGTTTTCCGGAACTCGGCGAGCGTGTCTTTGGTTTTGGACCGGGGAAACACCACTAGATCCGTCGCGTAGAGCGCGCGATCCTGGTACTTCAGCAGGAACGCACGCACTTTGTCGCGCGGCTGGAGCATGAAGTACGGAATGCGCGCCGCCATATCGACGGCGAAATTGGGGTATCGGTCGAAGCGCCGGGCGATGTCATCAACGTTGGTCTCCATGCTACCGAGGTGTGCGCCGATGACGCGCAGCTTGGGATTCTCGGCCACCAGGTGATCGCGCGCCGCAAGGATGGCCCCTTTCGAGGACCACTCGGGATGCGCGTAGGCGTATTCGCCCGGGTGCTCCTTGTAATATGAGTAGTCGGGGCTGGCGGGATTGGGCGCTTGCCAGGAGGAGTCCGGTTCGGCTAGGTGCGCTATCAGTGTGCGGTGGTGCGACGCGATGTCGCGATAAATGGGCTCGAACGCAGGGTCGTCGGCCATGACCCACTTCCCCGCTTTATCTTTCATCTCCATGCCCATCACCTTATAAATCTTCACCGCTACGGCGCCATCGGCGAAGTCATCGTTGAGCTGGCGAATTGCGCGAGCGCTGAACCCCGGTTTTTCGAACCCATACGGGTTGAACGTGGTACAGAAAGCGACGCGGCCGAGAGTACTTTGGCGGACCTTGAGAACTTCTGTCCGCTGCGGCTCCAGCGCCTTGAAGTCGGGGTCGCGATCGTCAATCACGCAGATGTTGACCGCGCGCAGATTCAGCCGCTTGATCAGGGCATTGAGTTCCGGATCATCCTTGTAGATATGAGTGTGTACATCAATTGGCTGGATCTCCGCAAAGCTTTTCAGTAGCGCCGCCTCCTCGCTTGCCGCGAGCCTGGATTTTCGAGGTGAGAGCAGAACGGATGAAAGCTTCACGCCAGCGACCATGGCCGTTGTAACCAGAATGGTCACGAGAAAAAGCCGCAAGATTTTCAATGCTCTCCTCCCGTCGTGCGAGTTGCACTCAGTGGCTGAATTCTACACAACTCAAACGTTCTCCTTATCAGCATATTGGCCAGCCTGTCTCGATAGTGATGTCCGTGAAAAAGCGGTCCAATGCTACTCATGCCGCAATGCGTGAACCGGTCAGGTTTCTGCATGCGCACCGTCCGGAATCGCCACTTTTCTCGCAGATCGAAACATCACACGGAGATCTTCGCCGAAACCCAGACTTTTTGTAGGTTACGGCGCATCCCAATCGAGAGCGTAGATATCCTGGGCGCCCGCGTCGCGAAGTAGGAGCGGAGAATCGTCCGGGGCCAAGCCTGCCCAATCTCCCCACCCAGGGGCTTGCCGAAAATCCTTCAGACTGACCACTTGCTCCAGCTTGCGGTCGGTAACACGAACACGGAAGATGCCACTTCGCTGGCCTCCTGTTGCCGAACCAAGAAACGAGATGTAATCCCCTTCGGGAGACCACTCCGGCCAACCGATGCCGATGTTCGCTAGCTCGGTCCAATTCTGGGTTTTGAAATCGAACAGCATCACTCTGTCTCGGCTTGTTGTGAAGGCGAGAATTCGGCGTCCATCCGGCGACCAGCGAGGAGACCAAAGCCCTTCCGAGCCGGGAACCTTCCATATGGAGCGCGTCCGCAAATCCATGATTTCGAGATTCAACGTACCGGTTCCCAGCGGTTCGTCGGCTTGAAAGTGGCCGAAAAGCAATGATTGGCCGTCCGGCGACCAGTTTGGATCAGCGCCATGGTGATCTCCCGGCAGCGCTTGTTCAGGGCTGCCGCCATCGGCTGAAACCACGTAGACCATCCAAGGCTTGCCGGGTCGTTGTCCCATGAATGCAATGCGCGTCCCGTCAGGAGACCAGCGGGGCTGCATCGGGAAGAGCGGCGGGAACGTCAGCTGCACCCGCTGGCTGCCGTCGGCTCTGCTTCGCCAAAGAGTGAAGTCCGGATAGCTAACATACGTCACCCAATTCCCGTCGTGAGAGAAGTGCACGGCCAGCGCGGAAATCCCTGAAAGGTAAGGCGCAAACGTCTCTGTCCGCGAATCGTAGCGGACAAGTTCACCCCGGATCTGGGCAGTCACAGCGTATAGCTTCTTGCCGTCGATACTTGGTTGCGGGCTAGAGGTGGACGCAGGACCTGTGGTTAGCTGAGCCGGTTCATGGCTGGCTTTCCGGAAAAAGCTGCTCTGTTCCCTGATGGCCCAGAGATTCGTGGTTCCACCCCGCGACGATTGGAAGACGAAATACTTTCCATCGGGAGACCAATTGCCGCAATACTCTGTTGGCGGGTTGTTCCACCCAGAAAGCAATTGGTGAAGATTTCTTCCTTCTGCGGACACTTCCCAGATTGACGTTCCGTTGTTTTGGGCGGACACACTGAACCGGAGGCGGCTTCCATCGGGGGACCAACGCGGCCAAGAGGGGCTTCCGCCCGGCACACTGATAATCTTCCGGGAATCGGTCCCGTCAACCTTGACCCGGTATAGATTGCTCCCTTGGACATAGACAACGTCCTCGCCATCACGCGACCAGGTTGCATCTGCGGCGCGGATGTTACCCAGTCGGCGGGGCGAGCGGCCTAGAACCGGTAAGATCCAGACCGGACAGTCCTGTTGGTACAACGCCGCAATGCAGCTTGCAACGAGAAGTTCGGATCGGTCTGGCGAAATGTCAGAGACCACTGGGCCGCGGATTGACGTCTCGATGGGGACGGTGTCGCTACCCGCCGCCGAAACCTGATAGAGGGTGCTAACGACGCCAGTTGTGGAGAAATAAATTCTTGACCCATCTGTGACCATCCTGTTCTTTGCCCGACCGTCCCTGGTCACTTGAGTAGAGCCTGTCACCTTTGGGTCCGGCAGCGCTGGCCGAAGCAGGAAGACAAGCACCGCAACTGCGATTAGAACGGCCAGTCCGATAGAGATCCGTATGGGTCGACTTCGTGAGGCCGCCGAAGTTCGCGGTTCTGCAGCTGAGGCATGAATCTCCCGAGATTGAGTTTCACGGCCGGTCGGGTTCAAACTCGTCGTTGCCGTTTGCATGGCGCCGCCGATCGCTGCAGATTTGTGTGTGTCGGTGTCGCGCTTCAATCGCTTGAGTTCGCTGCGTAGGTCCGCCGCGCTCTGATATCGCAAGTCACGATCTTTTTCGAGTAGGCGCGTGATGATTTCTTCCAGCTTGGACGGTAGCTCAGGAATCAGGTGTGCGGGCGGGATTGGAGCCAGGTTAAGAATGGCGTTGAAGATCAGCGCTGTCGTGTTCCCGAGAAATGCGCCTTGGCCGGTAGCCATCTCGTACAAAACGGCGCCGAAGCTGAAGAGATCCGTACGAGCATCAACCTCTTCGCCCCTCGCCTGCTCAGGCGACATGTATGCCACGGTGCCCATCGCTACTCCCGGCGTGGTGAGCGCCTCAAGCGGCATCGAGCAGGTGACAGTGTCCTGTAGCTGCCAGGCGCCTTCGGTGTCTACCCTGACACCGTGATCACCGATCCCCGCGTCACGCTGCGGAGCGAGCTTTGCGATACCGAAATCAAGAATTTTGGATTGGCCACGATCTGTGACGAAGATGTTCGCGGGCTTGATATCCCGATGGATAATGCCCCTTTTATGAGCGGCGTCGAGCGCGTCCGCGATCTGGATCGCAAGGTCAAGCAATTCATCAATTGGAAATCGCTGGCCTTCGATCCGATGCTTGAGCGTTTGGCCCTCCAGCAATTCCATTGCGATGAAAGGCTGGCCGTCGTGTTCATCGATCTCATAGACGGTGCAAATGTTGGGATGGTTGAGAGCGGAGGCAGCCCGAGCTTCGCGCTTAAACCGCTCGACCGCCTGGGAGTCCATAGCCCCACCTTTCAGGTCGGCATGTGCCGGTCCCGACTCGCGGACCGGCTGTATGTCTGGGAGGAACTTCAGGGCGACCAGCCGGCCGAGCTTCATGTCCTCGGCTTTGAACACCACTCCCATACCGCCGCCGCCGAGTTTTTCAAAAACCCGGTAATGAGAGACAAGTTGGCCGACCATCAGACGTTAATTACCTTGCCGCACAGTCCAACATTCCGTAAAGCGTCCTTCAGGCCGATGATATTACCGTTGTGTTGTTCTCACGTCGGCCCTCGCATGAATCACCGGCGGCCAATTGCCTGCTTCACTCCCGCTGAAGTGATTGCGAAATCGTTTCGGCAGCGCGAATCCCACAGCGATCAGCCAGATAAAACCCGGAAATCTCACCAGCGGAACTAGGAAAAGAATCTGTGGAAAGACCAGGTTGAGCCAACTCAGCTCGCCTGCAACCGCAAGCAGCAGGCCGAACGCCACTCAAGAATGCACCCATTGCATCAGCGTTACGCATTTTACCGTTCTGGGTGGCCAGCAGGAAGCGTTTCAGTGTCTCTTGAACGATGTCGTCGACGTCAGGGAAGCGAACCGATGCGATCTGCGGGTTTGCGGTGGGTGCAGGCTTCGCGCTAATAGAGAACATTTTTAATCTCATCAGTTTTTCGGAGATCGGGCTGTTGACGGATGCGGTCAGAGGGCTCGGAACAGCCATGATGCACGGGGGTGCGACGGCCATTTTCGGTATTGTCTCCCGCAACCGAGCGGAGATTCACGGCTCGAATCGACTCGCCGTATTTGTGCCCGGCCTGACAATCGCAATCCTTATCCACCTGCTTTATAACCAGCCAACACTCGCGCCAACGATTTCTGCGGGATTATTTCTGCTGATTCTTCCAATCGTGCTGTGTTTCATTTTTTGGCGTAGCGAGAAAGTGCTTGAGAATTGGTTGGGGACGAAGCTGGATAAGGACATCGATCTTCTGCGCATGATCGCGACGGACACGTTTAGCGCCTCTCCCCTCGGCTCTTACTTGCGATCGCTGGAGAGCAGCTTTCCATCGAAGATTCTCGGTGACATGCTCTGCTATTTACAGCTCTCGGCCGAACTGAGCGCGCGTTCGAAAGGCGACTTGCTGCGTCGTGAGATGGTTAAGCTTCGATAGTTCTGCAAAAGGAGGTGGGTCAAGCTAGACCTTTCACATTCCGTTAGCGGCGGAAGAAAGGAAAGGACCAGATGACCCGAAAGCAGGATAACGGGAAGAAGCATGGGTGGAGAGAAAAGAACGCAAGCCGCTGGACTTCAATCCCGCCGCCCAGCCCGTTTTCTGGTTACCCGAAGGAACGGTAATGGAGGCAGTCCTCACGAATCGGCTCGATGGTGATACCGCTGGCCCCGTGAATTGCATGATCACAACCGATGCCTACCTGCCCGGCACCCGGATGGTCGTCATCCCCCAGGGTGCACGTGTCCTCGGGGAAGCTAGCAAGGTTTCGTCATTCGGGCAGCAGCGGCTTGCTGTCGCCTTTCACCTATCCTCGTGCCCGGCCTGCACCCGTACTCTATTCCGCTGGACAAAGAGCCACCTGGTCGCTCAATCCGGCGAAGTCGGAGTGCACAATAAGGCGAACAATCACTACTTTTCCATTTTCGGCGCCAGTCTGACAATCGGTGCAATCGGCGGCCTAGCCCAGATCGGGAACGGCTTCAGCGGCTTCGGGTATGACCCTTCGGTCCAGTTTCGCAACGGAGTGTCTCAAAGTATGGCCGAGTCTTCCGACCGCGTTCTCGATCGCTTTCTCAATCGCATGCCCACCATCACTATTCGGGAGGGCACGCGCGTGAAGATCCTGCTCACCGACGATCTTCAATTACCCGCTTACGATTCCATGCACACGGGAGGTATGTAATGGACCCGCAAACCGAACGCCTAATTCGCCGCGACATTCGCGCTCGATGGACGCCGATTTTCATACTGCTTTGCATATTCATCGGCACAGTCGTGGGCTTCGCCCTGCTCGGCTCATTAATTTTCTTGGATAGGCTTTTACGGACTCATGGGTTTTACCACTAGGAGGCTTGTTCCCGAATGAAAAAGAAGGTGCTTCAAATCGCTAAAGGTACCGGATTGGTCCTAGCCCTTTATCGTCGGTGGACTTGTTCAGTTGCAGGCGCAATTCGGAGGTATTGTTTCCGATCCGATACAGGAAGGACACTCCTGGCAACAACTTCTCAACGACATTCAGAAGCTTCAAAAACTCGATCACCAAATACAAACTCTGGATGGCGAGTTCAACCAGATCCAAGCAAGCGCCCGTTATTTCTCTGTCAAGAACGCCTGGAGAGGTTTTGGCAGTCAGATCGTCCGCAATTGGACGCCTAATTCTTATGGAGCGCCCCCCCCGCCTGGAACACTGCCGTGCTCTTTGGGCCCGGCGCGCCACAAGCTTGGCAAAACGTCATAATCGCAATGCAGCACAACTTGTACATGATCGGGATGACACCTGGACTCAACCGCGAATACGCGTATTGCCGCCACGGTGGACACCTTTGACGGTGCAGGACCTACTGCAGTGCAGACGCTCGGCAATGCCCGAACACAACAAACCCAAATGAGCGAAGCCATCGCTCAACTCCAGGCTTCCGCGTTGGATGGTTCTGCTGGAACGAATTCCGAAGTAGAACAGCTCAATTTGCTTACTGCGGGATCTGTTCAGAGCTTACAAATGCAGCAGACCACCAATAACGTCATTACATCCTGCTAGAGCAGCAAACCATTGCAAATAAGATCCAACGTGACGCTCTCGCAGACCATCTCAATTTTCTTGAATCAGACCGATCAGTACGTCGTTTCGGAAGGCCCTGCATGGGGCAGCGCCGCGCAAGCTATTTCCAACTACAGATCGCAGTAAAGCACGAAAAGAGGACTTTCACCGATGTTCAGCGCAATTAACACCAAGCTACTCGTAGTGATCGTGGCCTTTCTAGCGAGTATCGCCTCGTACTTCGCGTACGAGAAGCACAAGCAGGAAGTAATAGAAAAAAAGCACAGGAGTTGCGGCGACCTTTTACACCGGAACAACAGAAAGCACTCCCGAAGGGATGGGGTAATTCCGCGAAGGATCACAGATCCAAATAGCCATGCGACATTTGCTACCTGTTTTGCTGTTTTTTGCAGCTCCGTCACTTTACGCCCAATCAGGCCCCAGTGGACCAGTGATACCGATAAACAGCGGAACAGTCGATTACGTTAGTTCGGTCACTTCGGCCGTCGACAATTTGGTCGCGTCAGGGAGTCCATTATTCCTATCCACTGGCAGTCAGATTTTGACGGCGATAGGGATTATTATACTTGTGATCTACGGGCTGAAGTGGGCCACCACTAGTGCATCGCGCCATCACCCTGAATTCGATTTCCCCGGAGCTATTCATTTCTTTGGGCTGTTTCTGATAGCCGAGGCCTTGTTGCGCTATTACAACGCGCCGTTGCCCTGGACAAGCTCTAACTTTCACCAGATCTTGCCGGATACAGCGCGTCAACTTGCCGCGACAATCGACCTATCGAGTCTCAATACACTGATCGCGCAAATCAACGGGATTGTCACTGGTACCGAGCGGCCCGGAATCACAGATCCGTTAATGCTTCTCATTTGCGGCACGATCCTCTTCGACATGATCCTGATAGAGGGCATTCTTTTTGCCGTTACGATTCTCGGCTTCGTTGCTATTGGAATTGGATCAGTTTTAGGCCCGCTTTTCATTCCCTGGCTGATCGTTCCAGACTGAGCTGGCTGTTCTGGAACTGGGTTCAATTCATGCTCCAATACAGCTTTTACCGAGTTGTCGCGAGCGCGCTGACCTATGTATGGACAACAGTTCTCGTCAACTTTCTTAGCGGTACAGTCCACGGTAATTACACTCTTGCCCATTTTTTTCTGCTGATCGTGCCACTTGGAATGCTCAATATCGAGATGTTCTATAGCGTCTTCAAAATCACCAGTTTCGTGAGCGATCTGTTTAAAGGAACTGCGGCCGCGGGCAGCGGGCTTATAGGCGGTGTTGCAACGTTTATTCGAGGAGCTTTTGCCTAAATGGCAGACCAATTGATGACTGCTGCGCTTCCGCCGATTGAGCACGCCGCAAAGCAGGAATACGAATACTACGGCTCGACGCTCACGACCAATACTGCGCTTAAACTTACGGTGGTCATTCTCGCCGGTGTGATCGCTGCTTTGGCCTTTGCATTAGTACGAACTGCGAAGGCAGCAGTTGACGTAAAACCGCTCGTCATCCGTGTGAATGAAGTGGGCCGTGCGGATGCCATTGCTTACCAGGATTTGCATACAAGCCGCAGGCACCGGAAATCCGATATTTTCTTACTCGGTTCGTCTCCGCTTATTACTCACGGAATCACAAGACCGTGGCACAACAATACATCAACAGTCTCTACTTTCTAGACCGCTCATTGTTCAGCGTGATTGACGCTCGAGACCGCCGCACACAATGGCTCCCAAAATTCCTCGCCAGTGCCGACGATGATGTCGACGCCACGGTCAATAATGTCGTCATCGAAGACTTGCAGAATCAGCCATACCGCGCACGTGTGGAATTCACAAAGGTATTCACTGCTTCCTCTGGCGCGGAAACTAAGCGTGAGAACTGGGCAGCCGAATTCGTTTTTCGGATTAACCCCGATGTTCCGAACGAGCCCATTCCTCATAATCCACTCGGTCTCGCGATCACGTATTTCCGCGAGGACCAGGCTTTTAACTAAGACCAAAATTGCAAAGGACCACTCTCATGTCAGTCACCACCAGCCACTCATTGAACCCGAGGATAAAAATCCAGACGAAAAGATCATTCTGAACTTGAGGCCCGAAGTGGCCCAGGATCTCAGAGCTTATGCAGCAGTACGCCAGTAACAGTTCGCCGAAGCACATCATTTCGTCTGCGCTGAAGCGTCTCTTCGCAGCCGATAAAGGCTTCAAAGTTTTCAGAGACGCAAATCCAAATGCCGGTATGGTCACTAGCGGCAATGGCTCGTCTCGGCGAGGCAGGCGTCCGAAGGCGAAATCCGTTGTCTCGCAAGAGTAATTTCACCGCATCGGAATTGCAAAATTCATTGTTCAATTTTTGTTGTTTAAATTCCATGTTGTACGTAATTGTAAGGCCGAGAAAAGCAATTCGACGAAGGCAATTCTTCGCTTCGCGCCCTGGCAGTTGTGGCCTCTGGCGGTAACGGTGCTACGCACCGGCTTAATTTTAACGAAAGGCCACCCCTTCCAGGTATCTGTAGAGATACCTATCGATTTTATTGGCTTTCGCGCATCTCGGTATCTCTGGGTTTTTCTCTTTAGGAGGCACTTCCGTGCACGCTTCAACGCGTTCTAAGACACTGACCGCGAGCATCACCGCGAAGGTCACGCCGGAAGAAAAAAAGCGCTTTACGGCACTGGCCAAGGGCGCTGACCTGAGCCCAAGCGAGTGGTGTCGCCAGGCTCTCAGCAGGGCGGCCGATTGCTCGTCGGAAACTCGTTTGCTGCTGTCCGAATTGCTGGGTCTTCGCATGATCGTGCTGAGGTTGCATCTCGATCTTTTGGGAATCGATCAGCCTAACGATGGACGGGTGAAAAGCATCCTAGATCGCGCTGAGGCAACCAAGTACGCGCTCGCAGATCAGCGCATCGAGACATATCGTTCTAACGGGCGGTTCGCCGGCTACAGGAGCGGTTCTCGAATGAACGAGAACATCAGTCCGACTTGGCCTCACCGGTTTCCGATCTGGCGGTTTATTGGCCTGGCCCTGGCTGTGGCGTGCGGTCTGACCTTTGTTAGAGTTTGGCTTCGATTTGCGCCTCCGCTTGAAGAATTTTATTTCAGCGCGTATGTTCAAACGAGCCTTTTTGCGGACCTCCCCACCCTGCCACCCCAAGCACAACACCGGAAGCTCTTTCAATGTGGTCTTCATTGGCTCGCATCTGGCGAACGAGCAGCTTCTTCGGCATTCAAGCGGGCCGGTGACAGTGAGGCGCTTGGCCCTGAAGCCGCGAGGATTTGCGGCCTGGCTGCGGGAATACATCTATCACGATCGGAGCTTTGCGCTCGTGCTGCGGTGGCCCCTCACCGGCTTCGGAATGTGCCTCATTGGGTTCCTAGCAACCGGCGCGTTTTTGGACCGTGCCCATAACAAAGAAGCCCGTAACGGCCGGTTGCTGCGCGGCCCCGGTCTCATCAGCCGATGGCGCTTTAACTGGGGTACCAATGGTGATGGCCTTCGCTTCCGGATCGAGAATCGGCGCAACCCTGTCGAGTGGCTGAAGCGTGGCGAGTCAGGGTGCGATCTCGTCGTCGAACGTGACAAAGAAGCGCATCACATCCAGATCGCCGGGGATACAGGTACAGGCAAATCGACCCTCGTCCGGCAGATCGTTTCCCAGATTGAAGCTCGTGGCGAGGTCGCCATCATCTTCGATTCCGACCGCGAGTACATCCAGGAATTCTTCTGTGAAGCGCGAGGAGATTGGGTGCTTAACCCGAAGGACGAGCGCTGCCCTTACTGGCCCATCGGAGCGGAGGCGGACGATGAAGCGGAGGCGACGCCAATCGCCATGGGTCTCTTTCCTGATGATCCGACGCTGCAGCGGTTCTTCCTCACTCACACTCGGGCCGTCTTTGCTATCTGCTCGCCGCCTACAGGCCCACAGTGAACGAGTTGGCCTACTGGATGGCACACCCGGAGGAGATCGACAAAAGAGTGAAGGGAACCGAACACGCGCATACCCTCACGCAGAACGCAGCGCCGCAACGAGCGGGGATTCTGGGGAGTCTCAACGAGGCGGCAAGCCCCTCCGCATGATGCCGACCAACGCGGAAGGCCGCCGGACTTGGATCGTGCGCGAGTGGGCGAAGCAACGAAAAGGATGGATCTTCATCACTTCCACCTCGGACACGATCGATGCACTTCGTCCCATGCAGAGTCTGTGGCTCGACATGCTGATTTTGAAGCTACAAGCAAGCGCTCCACAGCCGGGTCAGCCGCGGGTCTGGATGATCCTTGATGAGCTAGCTTCGCTCAATGCTCTACCGCAGTTGCACTCCGCGCTTACAAAGCAGCGAAAGTCCGACAACCCCATCGTTCTCGGCTTCCAAGGCATGAGCCAGCTCGATGCTCTTTACGGGAAGAAATCCGAGACGATCCTTAGCCAGGCGTACACAAACATCGTGCTCCGGGCGCGCGAGCCGCGCGCCGCAAAGCACCTGAGCGACCTGATTGGAAAGGCGCAGCTTGAGCGCGTTCGTGAGAGCAAGCCGGCACGCTGGTTCCAACATCGGCACAGGACTTACAGCACGGAACGCGTGGTCGATCCGGTGGTGATGGAATCCGAGATTCAAGGTCTCAACGACCTGCACGGCTATTTCGTTCAGCAGGACAAGATCGTTGCTATTCACTTCAGCCCAGTACCGAAGAGTAATCGAGCACCGGACCTCATTGAGCGAGTGATTCCGGCAGTCCAGCATCGACCGCTCGATCCGGAAGCATTGCCCGAAAGCCGCGGTGGGAAGAACAAGTTTGGTTCTCAAAGACGGAGCCGCAAGCAGGCGATCGAGAACCAGAACGACCTCGGTATGGAGATTCTCGGTTAAGCCATGCTCGATATCTCCAAGCCGCTCACCACAGGGAAGGTCCAGAGCTATTACCGTTCGGAGTACTCTTGCGCATCCAACTCCTATTCACGCAAGCCGGGACACTCCGTGGTGAATGGCACGGCCAGCTCGCTCCGACGCTGAAACTCTCCGGCGAATTGAGTGCCGAGGCGTTTGATCGTTTGGCCGAAGGCCAGCATCCCGAAACCGGCGAGCAGCTCATCAAGCACCGCGACACGATCAAGACTCAAGGCGGCGAAGAACTGGGACACCGCGCTGGGTGGGATCTGACCTTCAACGCCCCGAAAACCGTGAGCCTCATTGCTTTAGTAGGGGAGGACGAACGGGTCCGTGAGGCCCACAGAAGCGCGGTGCGGGCGGCCCTGGATGCAACCGAAAAATATGTGCAAGCACGAATTGGCGGCAACAATCCGGCTGAGACCACAGGTAAATGGATTACTGCCACATTCGAGCACGACACAGCGCGGCCCGTCGATGGGTATCCGGCACCGCATCTGCACACCCACGTGGTTGTTTTCAATATGACCGAGGACCGTTTCGGACAGGCGCGATCGCTGCAGCCCTATGAGCTTTTCAAGGTGCAGTCCATGTCCACCGCCATCTACCAAACCCAACTCGAATACGAGCTTCGGCAACTCGGTTATCAAATGCAACGGGGAAAAACCATGCGCCAGACATCAAAGGGTATTCGCCCGAGTACTTGCAGGCAGAAAGCCAGCGATCCGCGCAAATATACCGCGAAATGGAGAAAAGGGTTCGGTGGGCCGCGAGCATCGGGTGGAGCTTGCCCACCAGAACCGCGATGAGAAATTGAAGCTCGCGCCTGACGAGTTGCGCAGTCTCCATAAGAGGAGCGCTGAGGAGTTTGGAAATCAGCCCGGAGGCGTTGTTCAGGAAGCATCCGAGCGGCAGATCCGAACGCTATCGACCGAGAAGACAGCGGAGCGATCACAACGGGCCGTGAGCTTTGCCAGGGAACGGCTTTCGGAGCGCAGCGCGGTGTTTGAGCACTTTGAAGTCATTCGTGATGCCTTGAGGCACGCGCATGGCAAAGCCCGCCTTCATGACGTCGAAGCGGAGCTCGACGGGCAAAAAGATCAGAGTCGTTTCCTGGAAGTTCAACATATTCGGCCCAATGCACCGGCGGCACGATACACGACTCCGGAGCTGATCCAGGTAGAGCGCGAGACCATTGAACGCGTCCGCGCAGGACAGGACAAATTGCAGCCGTTGTCTGAGGTGTCGTTTACCGCGTTGATGACTCGGTATAGCGACAAGCTGAATGAGGATCAGCGTCGCCTGGTACACGGTGCACTCGCAACCAAAGATCAGATTTTCGGTATTCAAGGCGGCGCAGGCACAGGAAAGACAACTGCTCTGAGTGCGGTCCGGGAGCTCGCTGAAGAGCATGGGTACAAGGCTCAAGGCCTGGGTCCCACCTCGCGTGCGGCGAAGAGCCTGAAAGAAGCGGGGATCGACTCTGAAACCTTGCAAGCCTATCTGGTCCGCGGGCAGCAAGGTAACGAGGACGCGCGGCCCCGGCTGTTCTTCATCGACGAATCGAGCCTCGCGTCCGGCAAGCAGATGCGCGACTTTCTCCAAACCTGGCGGCCTCAGGACCGAGTACTCCTGGTCGGCGATATTCGGCAGCACCAATCCGTAGAAGCGGGCCGAATGTTCGCTGAGCTGCAAGATGCCGGCATGCATACGGCGAAGCTCGACAAGATCGTTCGTCAGAAGGATCAAGGTCTGCGGCAGGTGGTCGAAGCCATGGCTGACGGTCGAATTGTGGATGGCGTGGATCTGCTCGCCAGCCAAAACCGGATTCACTCGATTGAGCATCGGCAGGAACGGCTAGAAGCAATCGCGCGTGCGTACGCCGCCACCCCGGACGGAACGCTTGTGGTTTCTCCCGACAACAGATCCCGCAAAGATCTGAATGCAGCCATACGAGCAGAATTGCGGGAAACGGGCCAGTTGGGACCAGACGCCTAGCGGCTCCCCATCTTGATCAATCGTCAGGACGTGACTGGGGAGGACCGCGGGGTCGCTACCTCCTACCATGTGGGCGACTCCGTTCGTTATCTCCGAGGAAGCGAAGCTTTGGGCCTTGACCCGAAGAGCTACGCGACGGTCCTCAATATCGACAGCGATCAGAACCAGATCACGGTAAAGAAATCAAACGGCGAGGTTGTAACCTACGACCCTGGTCGGCTAAAGGGCGTCTCCATTTACGAACCTGAAATCCGCTCCTTCGCTGAAGGCGATCGCGTTCAGTTCACCACGCCCTGGAAGGACAAGGTCGTCAGCAACCGTGATCTAGGCACCATCACATACCTCGATCGCCATGGCAACATCCGTGTGCAGCTCGATGACTCGGAACGTACGGTCGGTTGGAATCTCGGTGAAAATCAGCACCTAGATCATGCGTATGCGATGACTTCGCACTCTTCGCAAGGTGCCACGGTCGACCGAGTCTTCGTTCACATCGATACATCCGATAGTCAAAGCCGCGCACTGATCGACGAGACCCTCGCCTATGTGGCCACTTCGCGGCCGCGTTACGATGCGCAGATCTTTACCGACAACACAGAGCAGCTCGCTGTTGCGCTTTCGCGTAGCCATCAGAATGCAACGGCACTCGCACCGGAGGAGATCGAGAGCTACTCCATCGCTGTGTGAATTTCGTCATGTCTCTCGAAATATCCTTCCATTTCTGCAGCCCATCGCAAAGCTGATTACTGATCCAGGCGCGTCGGAAGTGATGGTGAACGGGGATGGCGCCATTTTCATTCAGCGCGCTGGCAGACTTCATGCGGTTGACGCCAGGATCGAGCAAAAGTACCTTTCGACAGCTGTCAAGCGCACCGCGCGCTCGCTCGGTGAAGATATTGGCGAGTCGAAGCCTTTATTGGACGCACGGCTGCCGGACGGCTCCCGAGTAGCCGCGGCCTTTCCGCCGTGCTCTCCGTACGGCGTCACCCTTACAGTTCGGAAGTTTCGGCCGCACTGGTTCACACTTCACGAGCTGGTGCAAGCGGATGCACTTCCCCGCGCTGTTGCGGATGAGCTTGCGCAAGCTGTGCGGGAGCGGCAAACCATTCTTGTGAGCGGCGGCACGGATACCGGGAAAACAACCTTCGCAAGAGCCTTGCTTGATTTCATTCCAGACATGAACGCATTGGAGTAATTGAAGACACAATCGAGCTGAAAGTCGATCATCCGAACGTATTTCGATTCGAGGCGCGAAAAGAACAAAGGGATAGCGCCGGGCACATCATCAGTCCCGCAGTGACGATTCGCGATTTGGTGAAGGCCACCCTTCGGCACCGGCCGGATCGCTTGATTATTGGCGAGGTGAGGGGCGGCGAGGCATTCGATTTACTTGACGCCCTCAATACCGGACATGCCGGTTCCATTTCCACTCTGCATGCCAACTCCGCAAGCCAGGCGCTTTCGCGGCTTGCGAGTCTCGCGCTCCGGGCCGATGTAGATCTTCCTCATCGCGCGATTCAATCGGAAATCGGCGATCTAGTGAACCTGGTGGTGCATATCGAACGGCGCGAAGGGCACCGGCTACTCTCTGATGTTTTACGCATCGATGGGTATGATGCTGACTCAAACCGCTACAACGCGAGCACTCTTTATCGGAACTAAGGGGCGCCTGCCCCTGCCGCGCACAAGGCCATGCGCCCTGCGGGTTTTGGCTCCCCCTACGGTCTGCCCCCAAAAAGCTCTGCTCAGAGGCCTTGCCAATGCTCGCTACCC
>JBPCLH010000074.1:0-12126 GCA_051003475.1 Bryobacteraceae bacterium | reverse complement strand
AGTTCCTCCAGCATCATCTTGCGTAAATGGGTCACAAACGAACCCTCCTTGTGACCCGCTACTGTATCGTTCTCTCTCCACCGGTCATCGCCACCGCGTAGCGCCCGCCGCCCGGCGGCTTCGTTCTAGTCGCCGATTCGTACGAGTAGGCCAGATGCTGGATTTGGAAACGCGGCCTTACGCTGACCGCTACCCAGGGGGAATTGAGCGCGGGGATGTGACGCCGTCAAACTTGGATCAGGCGTAGAGCAGACGGCCTTTGGGCTCCGGTATGGGTCGACCAAGTTCTCGGGCTGTCTCCATCCACTCGGCAATCACGATCTCCGCGTTCGCGAGTGCTTCCTGTCTCGTGGGGCCGTCCGCGGCGCAGCCAGCCAGTTCTGGTACTTCCGCAATGAAGGCTTCGTCCTCGTCGCTCCAATACAGTATGATCTCGTACCTGGTCATTCAACCCTTTCTGCCGCTTTTATACCTAATAATGACGCGGCGAACCTGTTTGAACCTGATATGCCTTAGCAAAGAAGCCTCTGGGTTGAAGGTTCAGGATTTCCGGCACATCCGGCTTCAGAAAGATGGGATGACTCCCCTTCACACGCTCGCCGAAGCCGAGGATTGTGAGTAACGACCGCAAGTCATCAAACCGGATATTGGCGTCTGCCGCACCCTGCCGCACCCGCAGGAGAATTTGCTTGCGCACTCTCCGATTATCGGCTTCTTAATGTTATGGCCGAGCACACTACTTGCGGACGTAGCCGTGAATCGCGCTGCGCTTGCCGCCTTGTCGATGTGCCTCGTCCGAGAGAGTGTGGACCCCGGATGCATCGACCCAGCGGTTATAGAAGTTGAACAGCGCGCATACCGTTATGGCGTAATAGATCGCCTCGTCAGTCCAGCCGCATTCGTACAACGGCTTCATATCTTCCGGCGTAATGTCGGCAGAGTGATGATTCACCTTGCTGACGAATCGAAAAAGCGCCTTCTCGTTTTCCGGGAGGGCTGAGGTTTCGAGGTCGCGCAGGACGTCCCACACGAGTTGTTCGCTGCCTAAGAATTCCGCCGCAACTGCGGCGTGGGACTTCACTCAAAACGGGCAGTGATTCTCGTATGAGGTATACGCGGCAATCAACTCACGAATTCCGGGGCTGAGGGGCGCGGGTTCCCGCATGATCTCCTGAGTGAAACGCGCCAAATGCTCCGTGGCACGCGGCAGAAATGCAAACATGTGCCAGATCTGCGGGTATTCCGGTGCAGCGGCTTGCATCGTTCGAATGGCATCGAGATAGGGACCGGGTTGAGGGTTGTTCTCGACGTCCGGGAGAAACATGGGTTCCATCGGATCAATCATCTCACCAGCACGATTTTGCCAATGTGTTTGCCGCTTTCCATACGTTCATGGGCGAGCCGGGCATCGGTGAGCGGGAATGTCGAATCGATAATCGGACGGATAGCGCCCTTCGAGGGCAGCATGGGCCAGACATCGCGCAGTAAGCGGCGAGCGATCTCACCTTTCTCTTCGGGCGTTCGGGCGCGTAAAGTCGAGCCCATGATCTTGCCTCGCTTCGCCATGAGTTTGCCGATATCGAGCTGTCCAGTTCGACCGCCCTGCGTAGCGACTATAGCCAAGCGCCCTTCGAGCGCGAGCACGTCCACGTTTTTAGCGAGGTAGGAGCCTCCGACCATATCGAGGACGACGTCTACGCCGCGTGATCCGGTGATTCGCTCCGCTTCCGCCACGAAATCCGTCTCGTGATAATTGATGGCGTGTTCGGCGCCAAACTTCAAGCAAGCCTCGCATTTTTCCTGAGTGCCAGCGGTCGCGATGGGGATTGCGCCCCAGGCACGGCTCAGCATGAGAGCCATGCTGCCGATGCCACTGGTTCCACCGTGAATCAACACAATCTCACCGCGCTTCAAGCCGGCACGGGTGATGAGGTTGTCATACACGGTAAACATATTTTCCGGGAGTGTGGCGGCTTCGACGGCGCTCCAGTTCTGCGGAATGGGTAGGACTTGGGCGGATGGCGCGGCACAGAATTCCGCGTACCCGCCTCCGGTTAAGATGGCACAGACGCGATCCCCGATCTTCCAGTCAGGGACATTCGCGCCGACTGAATCGATGATGCCGGCGACATCGAGGCCAGGGATATCGGAGGCACCGGGAGGCGGCGGGTATTTGCCCTGGCGCTGCATCAGATCGGCACGCGCAATGCCGGAAGCTTCGATGCGGATTAAGACTTCGTTGTCTTTCGGCACAGGCTTAGGGCGTTCGACGGGTTTCAAGACATCCGGTGAGCCGAAGGAAGAGATTTCAATGGCGATCATAGAATTATGATCTGTTACCGGAGACGCCAAAGCGGCATTGGGGAGCGAATAAAAGGAGAAACTCCATGCCGCGAGGAGCGTCAAATACTCGGGAGGATCAAAATGGCTGTTGAGGATTTGCGGCAGAGTGCGATGATGGCACATTTGCTTGACGCGCTGGACCGGGGCGAGGACATCGATCATTACGGGCGATTGGTGTTTGCGATGGTAGCCCATCATTTCTTGACTGAGGAAGAGGTCATTGAGCAGCTCATGAAGGATCGCGATTGTGACGAGCAGAAGACGCGCGGGCTAGTAAAGCAAGTGGAAGCCCGCGGGTACAATCCGCCTAAGCGCGAACGCATCCTGGAGTGGATGCAGCAGCAAGACTTTCCAATTTGTGAGAGCGCAGGTGACGGCGAGGCTTGTAACGTTTACAAGAGTCTCAATTTTCCGCGTGAAGTTTACGAAAAGATTTCGTCGTATTACGAAAAAGAGCAGACCGTAGCTTGACAGGCGCGCGGTGGCTAGAACCTGAGGTTGGCAGGCGCTCCAAGCTCCTGCCGCAGCCACTCGATTATTTTGTGCTTGTAGGCGCTCGCCAATTTGGGCGAAGACTCCCACCAGCGCATGCCATGACCGCCGCCTTCGACCGGGTACACCTCACAAGTGGCGCCAACCTGTTGCATACGGTTGCACATGTCGCTCGATTGCGTGAACGGGACCAATGAATCGGCGGTGCCGTGGATGAAGAGGAAAGGCGGCATCCCCGAGTGAACGCTGTTGATGGGCGAAAGCTGTGCGAGCCCCGCTAACATGAGACCCTCCCACGGCGTTCCGCGGACGGAGTTCCGGATCGAGGCAGGAATGTATGCCGAAGTTTTGGCCAGGCTCACGAGATCGCTAGGTGTATAAAGCGCAACCACGGCTTTGACAGAAGTATCGGGGTCGCCTCGAAGAACCGCCATAGCTGCGAGTTGTCCACCGGCGGATTCGCCGACGAGCGCGACGTTATCAGGATCAATATGATACTGGGCGGCATGCGATTTCACGAAAAGGATAGCCTCCCGGACGTCGCTAACCGCGGCACCAAATTGCGAAATGTCTGTCGCCAAGCGATAGCTGATCGAGAACCACGCGAAACCTGCTTCGGTCAAGGGCTGTAGAAGAGGCTGCACATTCAGCCGACGGTCCCCGCCGACCCAGCCACCTCCATGAACGATGATCACGGCTGGAAATTTTCCTGGGCCTGCGGGAATGCTGACGTCCATGCGGAGACCGACACCATTCACGCGAGCATACTCGATATCCGTTTCTAACTGGGCTGAATGGAATTCGGCTTGACGCGACGCCGCACCCGCTGTGTATGCGCTAGCCATAGTCAGTAAGAAAGGGAAGAAAGGGGCCCAAAATCGGGCAAGCATTCTAATGTTGTGATGTTCACCGGCAACTTCGGGTTGCAGCAGTCACGTTCTTAGCTTCAGCCCGAAGTGCCGATCCTTAGAACTATGCCGCGGCGGAACTTCCCGCGTGCGCCGCGCCCGTCCCGGACGTAGTTCTTGCTTCCTTGAAGAAGACGAGGTGGTCCAGATCCGGAAGAGAGTCTACTACGACCCGATCCCCGCTTTGGACTTGGCCGGTCGCAAGCAGGTTCGAAATCGGCTGAACGAGCAGCTGTTCGACCGCGCGCTTCAGATGACGCGCTCCGTATCGCTCATCGAAGCCCTCGCGCAAGAGAAGATTCTTGGCGGAATCCGTAACAGTAAAGAGAAAAGAGTTCGCTCCGCTCCCGCGTTGGATGCGTTCGCGCACAAACTGCAGCTCCAATTCCAGGATGCGTTCCAGTTCAATCTCGCCGAGCCGTTTGAAGACGACAATCTTATCCAGGCGGTTGATAAACTCCGGACTGAATCTACGCCTCGCGGCTTCGAGCGCACTCTTCGAGGCGCGCTCCTCGACCTTATTTCCTGCGGGCCGTGTCGAGGCGGCAAATCCAAGCTTTGGCTGAACGATAGCGCTCATCTCGGCGGCTCCCAAGTTGCTAGTCAGGAAAATCATCGCCGAGGAGAAATCTACCTTGCGATTGTCGCCCAGGGTCAGGGTTGCTTTGTCCAAGATTCCTAGCAGCAGGTTCCAAAGGGCGTCGCTGGCCTTCTCTATCTCATCAAACAAAACGAAGCTGAGCTTGATCTTGTCAGTGTGAAATTGGGTAAGGGCCTCCTGACTCAGCGCTGGATGGGTTTCGCGGTGGCCTAGATATCCGGGAGGCGATCCAATCAGCTTAGCGATTTCGTGGCTATGCTGGAACTCCGCGCAATCGATCTTGACGACAGCCGCGGGAGTACCGACCAGACTTTCCGCGGTTGCCTCGACGATGCGCGTTTTGCCCGAGCCGGTCGGTCCAAGGAAGAGAAAATTTCCAACCGGACGCCCGGGAGCTCGCAAGCCCGTTAAAAACATCTGGTACGCGCTGGCGATCTGCCGAATCGCTTCATCCTGCCCGATGATGCACTTCCGCAGACTACTCTCGAGTGTTTGCGCTTGCCATCCGGTTTTGGTGGCATCTAAGATTCGTTTTACCTGAGGCATTTGATGGCCCTTCTGCTCGCTTGGACGCACCGCCGTCGAAGAAGATCCATCTATCATGTAAAGTTTTTTACATCATTTCGTGAAGGCGATTTCGCGATTCGAGGCTAGCCGGACAGGCTCGAAGGTTGAAAAGAGTTCATGCAGGCGCAGACACCAGCAGATCTAAAATTGCGACATGCTCTTACTCGCGCTATCACTTTTTGCTTTCGCCTCAGACTGGGCGTTCTACCGCGGCGACCCGGGAGGAACACGGTTCTCGCGTATCGATTCGATCAACGTCAGAAACGTTGCCGGATTGAAGAAGGTTTGGGAATACCACACGGGCGCGCTTAAACCTGAGACGAACGCTAATCGCAAGGCAGCATTTGAATGCACGCCGATTCTGGTGGATGGACAGTTGTATGTCACGACTCCGTTCAACCAGATCATCGCGCTCGATCCGGCCACAGGTAGGGAAAAGTGGAAATATGATCCGCACGTCGATCGACAGCGAGACTATTCGGAGATTACTTCACGGGGGGTCGCGGCCTGGACGGATCTGAAAACTCCGGGCGGCAGCGCATGCCGTATGCGTTTGTTTGAGGGCACGATCGATGCGCGGCTGATTGCTGTCGACGCGGTGACAGGCCGGCCATGCGATGGCTTCGGAGATCACGGGCAGGTGAATCTTACGAAAGATGTGCGCTTGCGCGATCGCGGCGATTATCAAGTGACCTCCGCGCCCACGGTCATCGGCGACGTCGTGATTACAGGATCGTCGGTCGGCGATAACCGGGCTTTCGACGTCGAGCGCGGCGTTGTACGCGGATACGATGCGCGGACCGGAGCATTGAAATGGAGTTGGGATCCGATTCCGTGGAGTATTGATGCCCCGGCCCAGACAGGCGCTGCGAACGCGTGGAGCGCGATCTCAGCCGATCCGGAGCGCGATCTGATCTTCGTTCCGACAGGCAGCGCCAGTCCTGATTTTTACGGCGCTATGCGTCCTGGGCCCGATGCGTACGCTGATTCCGTAACTGCCCTGCGGGCCTCCACGGGAGCGATGGTGTGGAGCTATCAGGTGGTGCATCACGATTTGTGGGATTACGACGTCGCTGCACAACCGGCGTTGATCAACTTCCGCGGGCGGCCGGCCGTCGCGGTGGCGACGAAAATGGGACTGCTGTTCGTACTCGATCGCGACACGGGAAAGCCGCTGCATGAAGTAGTGGAACGGGCGGTGCCGAAGAGCGACGTGAAGGGCGAGACTGCTTCCCCGACGCAGCCCATTCCGGCTTGGGATTCGCTCGTGCCGTTGGGCCTGAAGCAGGAGGAACTGTGGGGGACCACACCGGAAACTCGCAAGTGGTGTGGTGACGCCGTAGCAAAGCTGCGAAACGAAGGATTCTATACACCTCCCAGCCTTCAAGGCACGCTAGTTTTTCCCGGCAACGCGGGCGGCGTGAACTGGGGTAGTGTAGCCGTTGATAGTGAACGCGGTGTGCTGTACACCAATACGAATCGCCTGGGAGGGTCGGTGCGGCTAATCCCCCGAGACGAGTAGTTCGGTGCACGTGAGAAGGCTAAAAAAAATCGATTTCTAGGCGAGTTTGGAAAACAAGCCGGGACGCCCTACGCGATGTACCGTGAGTGGTTGATCTCACCTCAGCGGACCCTGTGCAATGCGCCGCCCTGGGGAGCGCTGGTTGCTTTCGACCTAAATACCGGAAAGCGGAAGTGGCAAACGGCTTTGGGAAGCATGGTTCCGGGAATGCAGACGGGAACCCCGAACTTGGGAGGTCCTATTTTGACCGCCGGCGGCGTTGTTTTCTCGGCGGCCGCGATGGACGCATTTTTCCGCGCTTTCGACGCGCAAACCGGGAAAACGTTATGGCAAGCCGAATTGCCTGCCGGCGCACAATCGACCCCCATGACGTACCGCTCCGGCAACAAGCAGTATGTGGTGATCTGCGCAGGCGGTCACGGCAAACTTGGGACGAAGATGGGAGATTCTGTCGTCGCGTTTGCGTTGGAATGAGCCGATCGGGCGGTCGGCTGCAGACGAGAGGTCCACCCCACTTTATGTTGGTGGTTGATAATTGTTGTTTTGCTTAGGAGAGAAGTATGTGGATCGTTCGCCTTGCGTTGCGGCGACCGTACACCTTTGTTGTTTTATCGCTGTTGCTGTTCATTCTGGCGCCTGTTGTCATCATGCGGACGCCGACTGACATTTTCCCCAACATCGACATACCGGTGATCAGCGTAGTCTGGCAATACACGGGTCTCTCAGCCGAGGAGATGTCGGACCGGATCGTTTACATCACGGAGCGCGCACTGACCACTACGGTCAACAACATCGAGCACATCGAATCTCAGTCGATGGATGGCAGATCGGTCGTTAAGATTTTTTTTCAGCCGCACTCCGACATCGCTTCCGCAATTGCTCAGGTGACGGCGATTTCACAGACGCAGCTCAGACAATTGCCGGAGGGAACCACCCCGCCGCTGATCATTACCTATAGCGCCTCAACAGTACCGATTCTGCAGCTTGGCTTATCTGGCCAAGGGCTCACAGAACAACAACTAAATGACTTCGGCCAGAATTTCATTCGCACGCAGCTCGTCACCATACCGGGAACCGCGATCCCGTACTCGTACGGCGGTAAGCAACGCCAGGTAGTAGTTGACCTGAACACTCAGGCTCTGCAATCAAAAGGACTCGGCCCCTCGGACGTGGTCAATGCAATCGGAAACCAAAATTTGATTCTTCCCGGCGGTACTTCAAAGATCGGCGCACTGGAATATGACGTACAAATAAACGGCAGCCCTGGCAGTGTCGCTGAATTGAACAATCTGCCAATCAGAACCCTAAATGGAGCAACCATCTACGTACGCGATGTGGCGCACGTGCGAGACGGCTATCCCCCGCAGACGAATGTTGTGAGATCCGACGGCCGGCGTGGCTCTCTGATGACCGTGTTGAAGTCGGGAGATGTCTCCACGCTGGATATCGTGGCTGGCATCCGCAAGATGTTGCCCTCAATTTCGGCCACTCTTCCGCCACAGCTCAAGATCACTCCAATCGGGGATCAGTCAGTGTTCGTGCGTGCCTCGATCAATAGCGTTTTGCGTGAGGCGGTGATCGCAGCATGCCTTACGGCAATCATGATTCTGGTCTTTCTCGGCAGTTGGCGGAGCACGGTCATCATTGCCATTTCGATTCCGCTATCGATCCTGTGTTCTCTCTTCGCTCTAAGCGCGCTCGGCGAGACGATCAATATCATGACGCTCGGCGGATTTGCGCTCGCCGTGGGGATACTCGTCGACGACGCCACGGTTGAAATCGAAAATATCAATCGAAATTTTGAGATGGGCAAGGAAATCGAACAGGCCATCCTCGATGGAGCCGCCCAGATCGCCGTTCCCGCTTTTGTTTCTACGCTGAGCATCTGCATCGTTTTCGTGCCGATGTTCTTCCTGACCGGGGTGGCACGTTACCTGTTCGTTCCTCTGGCTGAAGCGATCTCATTCGCCATGCTCGCCTCATATCTGCTCTCGCGTACGATCGTTCCAACCATGGCGAAGTATCTGCTAAAGGGGCACTCGCATCACGATGCGATGGCGCATGCGGATACACGCAATCCCTTCGTCCGATTACAAACAGCCTTTGAGACGGGATTCGAAAAGGTTCGCGCAAAATATCGTTCAGCGCTTGAGGTGTGTATCAGTCACAGCCGCTTATTCACCATCGGCTTCTTCGTCGCGTGCATTGCTTCCTTTGCGCTATTTCCCTGGCTGGGTCAGGATTTTTTTCCAGCCGTCGACAGCGGGCAATTCCGGCTTCACGTTCGTGCCCAGACAGGTACCCGCATTGAGGAAACGGCGAAGCTGTGCGATTTCGTCGAGGACAGTATTCGGGAGATCATTCCACGGAATGAAGTCATCAACATCCTTGACAACATCGGCCTTCCGTATAGCGGCATCAACACTTCCTACAGCAACTCCGGCGTCATCGGACCTGCCGACGCCGACATTCAGGTATCTCTCGCCGAGAAGCACCGGCCGACCGCCGAGTATCTCGCAAAACTCCGAGCGACGCTTCAGGACAAATTTCCCGGCGTTACGTTTTACTTTTTACCTTCTGACATGGTCAGTCAGATTCTGAATTTTGGGCTCCCAGCACCGATCGATGTTCAGATCGTGGGCGCGAATCTAAACAGCGACCGGGAGTTAGCGGACAGGCTTTTGCAGCAGATCAGATACATTCCAGGTGCAACCGATCTTCGGATCCAGCAGCCATTCAACCAGCCGAAGTTGTTCGTGGATATTGACCGCACGAAATCCCAGCAAGTCGGATATACCGCGCGTGACATAGCTGGCAATCTTCTGGTGTCTTTGAGCGGAAGCTTCCAGACCGCTCCCACATTTTGGCTGAATCCCCGGAATGGAGTCAGTTACAACATCGTGACCCAATCACCGCAGTACGAAATGGACTCGCTACAGGATCTCCGAAACGTTCCCATTAGCGGGAACGGCGCGGCTCCGCAAATTCTGACCAGCGTGGCCTCGATCAAGCGAGGGACAGGTCTTGCTACGGTTTCCCATTACAACATTGCGCCCGTTATCGACATCTATGGCTCCGTCCAAGGCGCGGATCTCGGGGGCGTCTCCCGGGAACTGGACGATCTGATAAAAAGGGAAACCAAAACTCTACCGCGCGGCTCAAAGGTCGTCGTCCGGGGTCAAATCGAGACCATGCGGTCTTCCTTTCGCGGTCTCTTGGCAGGGCTGCTCTTCTCAATTGTTCTTGTGTACATGTTGATTGTTATTAACTTCCAGTCCTGGCTCGATCCTTTCATCATTATTTCGGCGCTCCCGGCCGCGCTGGCTGGAATTGTGTGGTTCTTATTCATGACACACACGACCGTCAGCGTGCCGGCGCTTACCGGATCTATCATGTGCATGGGCGTTGCAACGGCGAACAGCATTCTGGTCGTAAGTTTCGCGCAAGAGCAGCTTCCCGACGCCGCGTCGTCTGCTGAGGCGGCAGTTCTCGCAGGGTTTACCCGGTTCCGCCCTGTGCTGATGACAGCGCTGGCCATGATGATCGGAATGCTGCCAATGGCTCTCGGGCTGGGCGAAGGCGCTGAGCAGAATGCGCCGCTCGGGCGTGCCGTAATCGGCGGTCTCTTGTTCGCCACGGTGGCCACGTTGTTCTTCGTTCCCGTATTCTTCAGCCTTCTACACCGGAAACGGAACGCTGCATAATGGCGAATCGGAAAACGTCGCGTTTGCGCGCCTTCTTCGTCTTTGCCGTTATTCTCGCGATGGTGGCCGGGGTGGTCGTATTGGGCGTCGTTCCAAGAGTGCGGGCGCGCCAAGCTTTGCGCGAAGAAACAAACCATTTGGCGGTGGCGGTTGTTACGATAGTGCACCCGCAGCGCCAGATGTCTTCGGAAGAAGTGATTCTACCCGGAAACATTCAGGCGTTCATCGATGCGCCGATTTATGCACGCACAAGCGGGTACTTGAAAAAGTGGTATGCCGATATCGGCACGCATGTGAAAGAAGGCCAGTTGCTTGGCCAAATAGAGGCGCCAGAAGTCGACCAGCAACTGCAGCAAGCGCGCGCAGACCTGGCGACAGGCGAGGCGAACCTCAAACTTTCGCAAATCACAGCAAACCGTTACCTGACCCTTTTCAAAACCGATTCCGTGGCCAAACAGGACGTCGATAACGCAGTCCAGGATGCGGCCGCGAAGAATGCGACTGTCAAATCCGGGGAGGCTAACGTCAGACGGCTCGAACAATTAGTCGCGTTCGAGAAGATTTATGCGCCTTTCGATGGCGTTATCACGGCCCGTAACACCGATATCGGGCAATTAATCGATTCTGGCTCATCCGGCGGCGCGACTCGCGAGCTTTTCCATATCGCTTCGGTCCGGAAACTCCGGGTGTTTGTGAATGTTCCGCAGACCTATTCGCACGACACCATCCCCGGGATAAAGGCGGATCTAACCTTGCCGGAGCTGCCAGGCCGCCGCTTTCAAGGCACGTTAGTTCGCACTGCCGACGCGATCGGTCCGGCTACACGGACCTTGCTGGTCGAGGTGGATGTGGTAAATTCGACGGGATTGCTTTTCCCCGGTGCCTATACCGAGGTGCACTTCAGAATGAAAAGCAAGAGCTCGACGCTGCTCCTTCCTGCCAGTTCCCTGATTTTCCGCTCCGAAGGCCTGCGGGTGGCAACCGTCGCAAACGGCAATCGTGCCGCACTGATACCAATCGTGTTAGGCCGGGATTTTGGCACTGAGGTGGAGGTGGCTTCTGGTCTTTCCGACGATGCGTCCGTTATTCTCACCCCTCCGGATTCGCTGGTGGATGGGCAGGTTGTGCAAGTCGTCGATCAGAAAGCGACGGGAGAATCACAAAAAGCGCAGCCTGGGTCTGGCTCGACTGCTATTCCCCGCTAACGTATCTTCGTAAGCCGGCTAACGCTGTGCGGCAGGAGCGGCATGCCCGCCGCTGATATAGCGCTCCAAATGCTCGATTGCCTCATGCTGAGACGTAAGTATCCAGTTCACTAGATCACCGATGGACAGAACTCCGACTACCTGTCCTTCGCCATCGAGCACGGGCAGATGCCGGATGCGGTTTGTGGTCATAATGCGCATGGCTTCGTCGACAGACGTGTCAAGGCCAATCGTAATCGGCGACTCCGTCATGATGTCCCGAACCAACGTGTCCTTTGATGACCTTCCTTTCAGGATCACTTTGCGCGCATAATCGCGCTCAGAGATGACGCCGCGAAGCCGGTCATTTTCGATCACAAGCAGAGCGCCAACCTGCTTCTCAGCCATCATCTCGATCGCGGAATACACGGACGCATCGGACCGGATCGAAATCACTGCATTGCCTTTTTGCCGGAGAATCATCGAAATGCGATCAAGGACTTGCATATCATCCTCCTGTTCCCGGAGCCAGATTCACGATATCAGACCTGGACGCCGTTGTGGCGCGGAAGTTCACTGCGTTGCCAGCACTCGGCCTCAAAGAAGGATTTCAGCTGATTTCTCAGGAGCGTGGAAACCAGGGGTAGTGCGCTAAGTGTTGGTTGATCGCCGTGGTGGAGAGAGGTTCGTCCCAGGTAATCTACAATTCCGGTATGCGAAACTTTATCAAAGTGGCCTACAGATTCAGCCGGAGAGCGCAAGAGGAGGCCAACTGCTCACGGAATTGCTTGGCAATGTGAAGTTT
>JBPCLH010000073.1:0-6530 GCA_051003475.1 Bryobacteraceae bacterium | reverse complement strand
GCCTTCCCCTCGGGTGTTCTCGGACCGGTTGAGCCTCGCGCTTCATCTGAATCTGACATTGCCGTTTTCGAGCCCGAGTATGGCTCACTGGCTCACAGCGCACGCCCCTCTATTTCTTCTAAGTAGATGGTTCTAAAGGCACCAAATTGATGGCCTGCTCTTGGCAACCCCGCCCCGCCCATCCCCAACTGCCGCGCAGTTCGTTTCGCAAAAACGGCCCTAACGATCCGTCCCTTCCTGCTATCCTGAGAGTTCCCGCGGTGCTCACCGCGCATCCCTTCGCCAACGGATTTAACGCCTCTTGAAAATTGGATTTGTAAGTCTCGGCTGTCCCAAAAACCTGGTCGACACCGAAGTCATGATGGGCCAACTCGTCTCAGCCGGACATCAGTTGACCCCGCAACCTGCCGATGCCGACGTAATCGTTGTCAACACCTGCAGCTTCATCGACCCTGCCAAACAGGAATCGGTCGACACCATCCTCGAGATGGCCGAGTACAAAAAGACCGGCAAAGCGCAGCGTCTCGTCGTCGCCGGTTGCCTCGTAGAGCGGTACCGATCCGACATTCAGCGCAACATCCCGGAGGTCGATGCCGTTCTCGGCACGAACGAGCTGCAGCAAATCACCGCGGTATGCGAAGGTCTCACGCCCAAACAACTCCCCCCCCAGCCGTACCTGTATCACGACCTCACAGAACGCGTTTTCACTACCCCACGTCATTCCGCTTACATCAAAATCGCGGAAGGCTGCGATCATCCGTGCTCGTTTTGCATCATTCCGCAATTTCGCGGTCGCTTCCGCAGTCGCCGCTTTGAGAGCGTCATCAACGAAGCGTCTCGCATGTTCGCCAGCGGTGTCCGCGAAATCAACTTGATCGGCCAGGACACCACTTGCTACGGCGAAGATCTGGGCCTGAAAAACGGTCTCGCCGATTTACTCGCTCGCTTGGCCGGCATTCCAACAGAACTGCCCAAATGGGTGCGTTTTCTCTACGCGTATCCCAACAAAATCACGCAAAGGCTGCTCGACACCATCGCCGCGCATGAAGCACTCGTCAAGTACATCGATATGCCGCTACAGCATGCCAGCGCGCCTGTGCTCAAGCGCATGAAACGTGGCGCCAACGCGGATATCTTCCTCAAGCTGCTCGAGCGCATTCGCACAACCATCCCCGGCATCGCAATCCGCACCAGCATGATCGTAGGCTTCCCGGGCGAAACCGATGACGATTTTGAACAACTCTGCCGCTTCGTCCAAGCTGCCCAATTCGACCGTTTGGGTGTTTTCTCATACAGCGACGAAGAGACCAGCCAGAGTTATCACCTGGATGGCAAGGTCGACAAACGCACCATCTATTTCCGCAAGCGAAAGCTCATGGCCGCGCAGCGCCGCATATCAGGTTCCCGCAATAAGCGCCTGATCGGCACTGAATCGCCCGTTCTGGTCGAAGGCCCGTCAAAAGAAACCGGATTGCTATGGGAAGCGCGCCTCTCAACCCAGGCTCCCGAGATCGATGGCATTTGCTACATCAACGATTTCGGCCCGGCTGAACCGCGTCCGGGCGAAATCCGCACGTTTCGCGTTACCGAAACGCATGATTACGACCTCGTCGGCGAGCTTGTAGGGCCGCCCGAACTGTCCTATCAGTCACGCCTCGAACCTTTTGTCATCCTTCCGTCACCTCAGACCTCGAACGCGGTGTTGCCGTTCGATAATAAGAGTTGGAGGCACTGCGAATGGCCGTAACTGTGCGTTGCCCCATTTGTAAAAAGGACGTCGCTTTCGACAACCCCTATATGCCTTTCTGCAGCGATCGCTGCCGTATCATAGATCTCGGAAATTGGGCAGCTGAAAAGTACGTGATCTCGACACCCACCCAACAGAACGAGACCGAGGAGTTTGAAGAATCTGAACCGCCTGAAGGTTCGCGGTGAACCGGGCGGCGGTTGCGGTGGCGACGTCCTTAGGTTGCGGCTATTTCCCCTGGGGGCCAGGCACGATCGGATCACTCGCAGCGATCATGATTGCTGCCGCGTTGCACATTTACGGTGACGCCGGCCGCCCCACTCTCCTGATCGCCACTCTGCTCCTCCTCGCGCCCGCCATTTGGGCGTCTACGCGGACCGCTCGGCTGCTCGGCCAGGAAGATCCGTCCATCGTCGTCATCGACGAGGTCCTCGGGCAATGGGTCACGCTCCTCGGAGCAACTGCTTTGCGATGGAAAAGCTTTTGTGCCGCATTTCTCCTGTTCCGCCTTTTCGATATCTGGAAACCGTGGCCCGTGCGCAACCTTGAGAGACTGCCTGAAGGCGTCGGCATCGTCGCGGATGACCTCGCCGCTGGAATCTACGGCGCACTTATCCTGTATATTGGCGGGTACTTTAGACTCTACTAAGTATGGCCAGTAAACAAGACGTCCGTCACCAACCCAGGATGCGGCCGATCATCGCCACTGTCGAACCATTTGCAGCGATTACGGGGGGCGACCTGCACATCCGGGGCGATAATCTCGCTATCGGCGGCCGCCCCGCGGTCAAGCTTGGCAGCGAACCTGCCCACCTGGTCGTCGCCGGCGATTCGTACATCATTGCGCGAGTGCCGGAATCCGCCGTCGTCGGTGAGCTCGTTGTCTCCAGCGGTGATACCGAGAGCGACCGGTTCGAAACTCACGTCGGCGTACAGGTTGCAGATAGCCTCCATCCGGTTGCGAATCCTGCGGTTGATCGGGAAGGGAATTTATATAGCACGTTCAGTGGTTCGCGCGGCCAAAAGTCGCCCGTTTCTATCTACAAGATCGATACCAACTCCAACCCCAAGCCTTTCGTCACTGACCTGATGAATCCCACTGGCCTCGCGCTTGATCGCGAAGGTCTGCTCTACGTCTCCAGCCGCTACGACGGAATCATCTACCAGATCACGCCAACCGGGAACATGTCGGTTTACGCAGAAGGCATGGGAGTCGCGACGGGCATCGCCTTTGATGCCGAAGAAAACCTCTATGTGGGCGATCGCAGTGGTACGGTCTTCAAAATCAGCCGGTCGCGCCAGATCTACGTTTTCGCTACTCTCGAGCCGTCGATCGCCGCATATCACCTGGCATTCGGTCCGGAAGATTATCTTTACGTGACCGGGCCCACTACCTCCAGCTTCGATTCCGTCTATCGCATCTCGAAGGCTGGCGAAGTCGAGACGTTCTGTCGCGGCGTAGGTCGCCCGCAGGGGCTTGCTTTCGATGCTGAGGGCCGGCTTTATGTCGCCGCTTCGCTAGCCGGCCGCCGCGGCGTCATCCGCATTGATGCATCGCGAAAACCGGAGCAGTTCCTCTCTGGCCCCGGAATCGTCGGCTTGGCTTTTTCGCCCTCGCGCGCGCTCATCCTCGCCACCCACAACGCGCTGTTCCGGGTGGACGTGAATATCGCCGGTCGCCCCATGCCCTAGGCAGGTTGGACGTGGCCACTGCAGAGATCATCGCTGTCGGGTCCGAATTGCTGACGCCGCAGCGTGTCGATACAAACTCCCTTGTCATCACCGAGCACCTCAACATTCTGGGCGTTGAGGTGCTCTCCAAAAAAGTAGTTGGCGATGATCGCGCTCGTTTATCAGATGCCATACGCGTGGCGCTCAATCGATCCGAGGTCGTTGTGCTAAGCGGCGGTCTCGGCCCCACCGAAGACGACATTACACGCGATGCTGCCGCTGCCGCTCTCGGGCGCCGCTTAATTCTTTCTTTAGAACAGGAATCAATCCTCGTCCGCCGCTTCCGGCAGATCAACCGGCCGATGGCGTCAAACAACCTTCGTCAGGCTTATCTAATTGAGGGAGCTGAAGCACTCCCGAATCCAAACGGCTCCGCGCCGGGGCAGTTCGTGTGCGTGGGGCGACGCGCTCTCATTCTCCTGCCCGGTCCTCCGCAAGAGTTGAAGCCCATGATGGCCAACGAAGTGGTTCCCCGGCTCAAACCCATGCTCCCCCCGCAAGTCATCAAGGTGCGCAGCTTTCGAATTACCGGAATGGGTGAATCCGACCTGGATGCATTGATTGCGCCGGTCTACACCAAATACACAAACCCGGTCACCACCGTTCTTTCTTCTCCCGGAGATCTGTTTGTGCACCTGCGCGCATCTTGTAAGACCCAGCAGGAAGCCTGCGCGCTTCTGCGCGAAGTCGGCAATCCCATCGCTCAACTCCTTGGTGATCGCATTTATACTGAAAACCCCGAAGAGCCTCTTGAATCAGTAGTCGGTTGCCTTCTGCGGAAGCATCGCGCGAAGGTTGCCACCGCCGAGAGTTGCACGGGCGGCATGGTCGCGGCACGTTTGACCGAGCGCGCGGGCAGTTCCGATTTCTTCCTCGCCGGTTTCGTCACTTATACCGAGGCGCAGAAACGCGAGGTTTTAGGAATCAAGCCAGAACTATTTGCAAGACATACGCCGGTCAGCGAGCCCGTCGCCGCCGCCATGGCCGAAGCTGCTCTTGCGCGTACGGGCGCGACGTACGCGCTCTCGACAACCGGGTATGCCGGACCCGATGGAGGGACGCCACACGATCCGGTTGGTACGGTCTACCTCGGAATCTCAGGTCCGTCAGGCACGCGTGTCGTGCGCGTTCGACATGGAGGAGACCGTTCCCGCGTCCGCACACTCGCCACACAAAGCGCGATCGATTTGCTGAGGCGGACGTTGCTGAAATGAGTCTCCGCTGACTGACAGAAGAGGAACCGCTAGGGCGTTCCGTTAAGTTGTGGGAACTCTGCGCCCGTAGCTTCAGTCGCCCTCGTCGAGGCGGCGACGTCGATGCTCGACACGGGAATCTTCCGCGCGGGTTGCCTGGTGAAGTCCCAGAAGATCTGGTCCATCACCGCGTAGTTCTGAACCTGGATCTGCTGGCCGTTGCGCAACACCAGCGTAATTGGGACCTGGGAAGTTGTCTGTTGCACGCCTTCGTCCTGGGGCGCTGTCCCGCGTTGCTGTGCATTCTTCAACTGATCGATTTGATCGCTTAGCATTTGGATCTGCTGGCTAAGCGCGCCTTCAGCCCTCATCGTGCTCTGCACGCCTGGATCTCCAGGGGGCGGAGCATCGTATTGGTTACTCGCATAACCGCTATCGCCGTATCCAAAGGATGGATAGTAATAAGGAGCGAAGAACGATCCGAAGGGAACTTGCGAGTAGGCGGAGCGATTACTTCTTTGCATCTGTCTCCACGCTCCGGCACTGATTCCGCTTGCGGGAGGGGGCAAAGAGTTCACTTGCCCAAAGCCAGGATGTCGAAAGCGCACGCCAGAACCCGTGTAATGGATACCGGAAGCAGGACCGTGAAAACCTCCCGATCCACCTGCAGGAAAACCATGCGCGTGGTTGTATTGCGCGCTACAAATCGTAACCGCCAGCATGCTGAAGAGAACACTTCGCATCATCGAGGGCATAACTGCACCTACATTCCAGCGTAGCGCCTTCAATCGAAAGCAGCAACACCACGACTGAAAGATGCGCCACACCCGCGGAAAGGTTGTCCCGCCGATACAATGGAATTCGAATGCGGATCGCCCTCGCGCAGATCAACACAACTGTCGGAGATCTGGAAGGCAACTCGGCGAAGATTCTTGATTTCACCCGGCAGGCTGAGCGCGGCGGCGCCGAAGTAGTGGCGTTCCCTGAGCTTGCTCTGACCGGCTATCCTCCTCGCGATCTCGTCGAAAAGGATTCGTTTCTCGACCGCACTGCTGAGTCGTTACACCGCATAGCGCAGGAATCCGCGAAGCTTGACCTCAGCCTGATTGTGGGTTATGTAGCCCGATCCCAAGGAAACGCCCCGATCAAGGCGCAGAACGCTGCTGCTGTCGTCGAGAACGGCCGTATAGTCTTTGACCAGCGCAAAATGCTGCTGCCCACCTATGATGTTTTCGATGAAGCGCGCTACTTCCAACCGGCTGACCGCCAATGCGTCTGTACTATTCGCGGCACCAGAGTCGCGCTAGCCATCTGCGAAGATTTCTGGAACGATAAACAGTACTGGGAGCGGCGCCGCTATTCACGTGATCCCATCGAAGAACTCGTTCAGCGCGGCGCAGATGTAGTCATCTCCATCAACGCCTCGCCTTGGAATATAGGGAAGCGCGAGCAGCGCCAGTCAATTTTCCACTCGACGACGAAGCGCTTCGGCTTGCCGGTTGCCTACGTACACATGGTCGGCGGTAACGATCAGCTTGTGTTCGACGGTACGAGCTTCGCCATGACTGGTGGCGGCGAGTTGGTTGCGAAGGCGAAATCATTTGCTGAAGATCTGATCTTTTTTGACTCCGTAAGCGGCGCAGGCGACGATCACGCCAACCAACTGGCTGGCGTCGAAGCGGTTTTCGAAGCGCTGGTTCTCGGCACCCGCGATTACATCCGCAAATGCGGCTTCCGTAGTGTCTTGGTGGGACTGAGTGGCGGTATCGACTCAGCTCTCGTCGCGGCAATCGCAGTAGAAGCGGTAGGCAAAGAGAACGTCACTGGTGTCGGCATGCCCGGTCCATATTCGTCTGAGC